>JAYTVY010000152.1:0-5908 GCA_043743755.1 Bryobacterales bacterium
GATCGCCGCCGAAGGTAAACGTAATTCCCTCCGCCAGTGAGGCCACTCTGGATTGCCGTTTACTTCCTGGAGTCAATGGCGACGAGTTCATTTCAGAAATGAAGGCTCGCATCAATGACCCCAGAGTGACGCTGGAAGTGATCATCCGCACACCCGACACCGGCGCCAGCCGCGCTGACACGCCTCTGTACGCGGCTATCTCGAAAGCCATAGCGAAGCATCACCCCGGCGCCGTCATCGCGCCCATGCTGGTCCCGTTCGGCACCGATTCGGCATACATGCGCGTCCGCGGCGCTCAGGCCTATGGGCTCACTCCGATGATCCTGGATGCCGCCACCGCGGCCACCATGCACAGTGATCGTGAACGGATCCCGGTGGCTGAGTTTCTCAAGGGACTGCATATTTATTTCGACGTGCTAGCATCGAATTTCTGAACCATGGCAACCTTGTCCGTCCGCGATCTCGACTTGAAAAACAAAACCGTCTTCATCCGCGTGGATTTCAACGTCCCGCTTGCGCCCGGCGGCCAAGAGATCGCCAGCGACAAACGCATTCGCGCGTCCCTTCCCACCATCCAGTACGCGCTTGATCGCGGCGCGGGTGTCATTCTCGCCAGCCACCTGGGCCGCCCCAAGGGCAAGCCGAATCCGGAAATGAGTTTGAAGCCCGTCGCGGTGCGGCTCGCGGAGCTCCTGGGCCGTCCGGTAAAAATGGCTCCCGATTGCGTCGGTCCTGAAGTGGAGGCCATGCGGCCGAAGCCGGGCGATGTATTGCTGCTCGAGAATCTGCGGTTTCATGCTGAGGAAGAAAAGAACGATCCCGCCTTTGCCCGGCAGCTCGCCGCGCTCTGCGATGTCTACGTGAATGACGCGTTCGGCTCGGCGCATCGCGCCCACGCCTCTACTGTCGGCATGATCCAGTTCGTGCCCCAGGCCGCGGCTGGGCTGCTGATGGACAAGGAACTGGAGTATCTCACCAAGGCCACCAAGGATCCCGACCGCCCCTGCATCGCGATCCTGGGCGGCGCCAAGGTATCGGACAAGATCGAGGTGATTGAGAACCTGATGAAGTTCGTCGACCGCCTGGTGATTGGCGGCGCGATGGCCTACACATTCTTGAAGGCCAAGGGCGAGCCGGTAGGCAAGTCGCTGGTGGAACCGGACAAGGTGGATCTGGCCCGGGAGCTGATGGCTCGCGCCGGAGACCGGCTGTTGCTGCCGGAAGACCACGTCGTTGTGTCGGAGTTAAGGGAAGGCGTCGCATCGGAAGTTGTAACTGTGATCCCCGATGGAATGATGGCCGTCGATATCGGTCCCCAAACGATAGCTCGGTACGAACAAGTAATCGCCAGCGCGAAAGCCATCGTCTGGAACGGCCCCATGGGCGTATTCGAAATCAAGCCTTTCGATCGCGGCACGGTCGCAGTGGCGCAAGCCGTGGCTGCGTCCGGCGCTGTTTCCGTGGTAGGCGGCGGAGATTCAGAGAAAGCCGTGAAGTCCGCGGGCGTATCGGATAAGATCTCTCACATCTCAACCGGCGGCGGCGCGTCGCTCGAGTTCCTGGCCGGCATCGCGCTGCCCGGCGTCGCCGCATTACCGTCGCGCTGACGTCGTCCTCACAGCACTACCGCCACGGCGCAAATCAACCCCGCCAGCATCGCCCACGCCCACAGTAACTGATGCCCGATCAGCAACCCCGCCACCGCCGGCCCCACGATCTGAGCAACGGAAGTCAACGATTGCGTCAGCCCCAGCACCGTCCCCTGCTCAGACCTGCCGGCGCGCTGCGTGATCAGGCTGGTAAGCGCCGGCCGTACTCCGCCTGTACCCAGCGACGCCAGCGCGCTAACCGCCAGCAGCGCCGGAATGCCGTACGTGAATCCTAGCGCCGCCAGTCCAATAGCGGCCGCGCCGAAGCTCACCCGCACTAGCCGCTCCTCGCCCATCCACTTGACCAGGCGGCCGATCAGCCCGCCTTGCAGAATGATCCCCAGGAATCCGAGGTAGGCGTAAACGTATCCCACTTCGGTCACTCCGAACGGCCGGCCGTTCCAGGTGAAGCGGCGCTCGGCGAACAGCGCAAAGCCCGAAATAAACATCGCAAACGCCAGCGCGAAAGCTAGAAATTGCCACAAGCATCTCGCCAGCTCCGGACGCCGGAAATAACCCAGGTAGTGACCCCAGTCAAGCAGCGTGAACCGGCGCGGAACAGTCGCATCCATTTGCGGCGGCGAGGCCGGCAGCAGCAGCGCGGTGCACAGGATGCTGATGGCGGAGAGCGCCGCGGCCGCGAAGATCGGATATTGATAACTGTATTTCGCCAGAACACCCGATATCGCCGGCCCAATGAGGAATCCCATGCCAAACGCGATACCGATGATGCCGAATGATCGCGCGCGCTCCTCCGGCCGCGTGACGTCGGAAATATACGCCTGCGCCAGCGAGAGATTCCCGGCTGTCAGTCCATCGATGATGCGCGAGACGAACACCAGCCACAACGAATTTGCCCACGCCAGAATCAGAAAACCAATCAGAGTTCCAATCTGGCTGACAATCAACAGCGGCCTGCGGCCCATGCTGTCCGACATGCGCCCTAGAATGGGCCCGGCGATCAACTGGCACGCCGCATAGCTCGCCACCAGCAGCCCCACCACGGCCGGTGTGGCGCCCATCCTCTCGGCATAGAACGGCAGTAGCGGCAGGATGATGGTCAGACCCAAAACATCCACGGACACGATAAGGAAGATTGGGAGGAGGGGAGATCGGCGCAAGGAACTCGCCTACGATGGTACCAGAAGACGTATGGCCGACCAACTATATCTCTCCTACTGGATTCCAGGCTTCACCGAGCACAACATGCTGCGGCATGATGAGCGTATGCTCGGGCTCTTTCCATACTCGCGGCTGGAGAAGCGCATCTCGGCATTCCGCATCGTCGCCCTCGATTATGCCCAGCCGCCACTTCTGGAACGGGTGCTGCCGCCGCAGGACGTCCTTGCCGCCGCCATCGAGTTTCGCCACGCGGATTCGATGTATTGCCTGGACGCCTGGTGGGATCTGTGGCAGTTCGCCGGCGATTGGCAAGTGGCCCCATCGCCTGCGTCGCTATGTTGTTTCGGCCCCGGCTTCGAGCGCGACCATGGATGAGAACCTCCGCATCGAGTTCGGCATCGATTCGCACTTCCTGCCGCAGCCCGACGCCCCCAACAGCCCTCGCATGGTGCAATCGAATATTAAGAGCCTGCTAAAGCTGGTCCATGACTTAGACGACACGCTGAAAGCCGATCGCCGCCGCTTGTGGTCGGAATCCGGCGACAATTTCGCCGAGCGCCTCCAGGAAGCCCTGCAGGAACATGCGGAGTAACTCCCATCAACTCTCCATCAGCCTCTTCAGCGTCAGCAACTGCTTCCGCATCATGATCAAATCCCCCCAGGCCAGCGCTTCCCGCTTCCACTTGGGCCCGCAGCGACCCACAATTTTCACTACCAGCCTCCCCGGCCTGACTAAATACGTAATCGCAATATCCCCAAAAAGCTTCTTCGATCTTCTGCGCCGCAACACCAGCGTAAGATGACGGTCCCGCTCAAAGGACGCCAGCTCGAAGATTCCCATTACGCTCTGCCCTACCTCCAGCCTGTCCAGCCCGGCCGTAAGCGCCCTGGGACTTCGACGACCCCGATTATCGATCCAGTCGTAGCTATACGGCGCCGCTCGCAACTGGCACAGCCAGCGGAAAATCTCAGCCTCGGCCGCACTCACTTCAACTGCGCGGAACAGCACGGTATCCACACCCGCAAGGCACGCGTCGCAAGGAAATACCAGCTCGCGCTCCTGGGCCGTGGATCCCCAGATGTGCGCGACACTCAATAGAAACGCCCCAGCCACTCGGCCACCAGCGCCGGTTTCTCCGCGCCTTCCACCTCCACGGTTACCAGCCAGGTCACCTGGTTGTCGGTTACTTCCTGCGGCGTGAAGTGTCCGCGAATACGGCTGCCCGCGGCCACGGGCGAGACAAATCGCAGCCGGTTGAAGCCGTAATTAATGCGCATCTTGAAATCGCCGCGGATCTCTACCGCTTCCCGCGCCATGCGGCTCAGCAGCGACACCGTGAGGAAACCATGCGCGATAGTCGACCCGAACGGCGTCTCGCGCCGCGCGCGCTCCACATCCACGTGGATCCACTGATCGTCGCCCGTGAGCGCGGCGAAGCGGTCGATAGTCTCTTGGGTCACTTCGATCCATCCGCTCACGCCGGCTTCTTGCCCGGCCAGCGTTCTGAGTTCGGCGATTCCGTTAATGCGTCGCGGTTCGGGCATGTTTCACCATGGTCAGTTCGGGGTCGGCATCTTTCCACGCTTCCAGAAATTCACGATAGGCGCGTGCCGCTTCGTCGCGCTTACCCGCGGCTTCATAAGCCTGGGCGATGCCATAGAGATCGTGGCCGCTGTTGGGGCGAATCTTCAGCTCGCGGCGGAACGCGTCGCGCGCTTCTTCGTATTTGTGGGCGCGGATGTACGCATATCCCAGAGCCTCCAGCTCCGGCCGCCCATATTGCGGCGGCTCGTTGTACCCTGCCGCTTTCTCTTTTTCAACGGCCTTCTTCAGCAGTTCGATCCCCTCTTCGGAATTTCCTTGTGCCGCGCGCAGCTGGCCGCGCAAGTCCAGCGATGAGGTTTCAAGGATCCTCAGCACCTGATCCGGATCGTCTTCTTTCGCGCCTTCCGGCGTCTCCGCATGCAGTCGCCAGGAAATGGCATCCAGAGCGTCGCTGAAACGCTCCGCGGCGTCGTAGTCTTTCTTAGCCAGTGCCCGCATGCCCTTGGCGTACGCCAGCATACCGTCGCGATACGCCTTCGCCGAAGCGCCCGCGTCGGATTCCTGCACGCCCAGCGAGATTGGATGATCAATGGCGTCCTGATAGTTGCCGAACCGGATCTTGAGCCGCACCATGGACCCGCCCACCGTAAGCACATGCATCGGACTGCCCTTCGCCAGAAACGGCTGAGTGGGCAGCTTTTCCAGCAGATTGGCCAGCTCCAGCGCTTCACGATAGCGCCCGGACTCGGCGTCGCTGGCGATCGAATAGCTTAGGTTGTGCGCATAGTTCCAGTCGTCCAGCGTCGAAACATTTTCGCGCTTCATATAATCTTCGTCCACTTTCTTGGAAGCCAGAAATGCATCCCGCGCTCGCTCATACAGGCCCAGCCGGTAATAGATGTGGCCGGGCATGTGCACTGTATGGCCGGATCCCGGAGCCAGCTTTGCCAATACGTCCGCATCCGGCAGCGCATCCTGCGCGTGCAGGCTGGATTCCAGTGCGTGTATCAGATAATGATGCGCGGCGGCGCTGTCGGGGCGTGCGCGAACCACGTCGCGAAGCAGCATCTGCGGGTACAGCGCGTATTTCTTTGGGCGGCCGTCATGGTCATAACCGTTGGTGGATTCAATAGCGAGAAAAAGCTTCGCGTCGATGTCGTCGGGATACTTGTCAATCAGGCTTTCCATTTCCCGCAGGTAGTCTTCTTCACCGCTATCCTCATCTTCCTTCTTCTGCTGGGCGCGAACGTAGAATTGCTCGTGCTCGGAAATCTTCGGAAGCAGCGCCTGTGCTTTTTCGAGAGCCGCATTCCGCTCCTCTTCCATGGCCTTGTAGCTCTCGATGGATTGGGCAATGCCCCACCACGCCATCGCAGCGTCAGGATCCAAACGCGCCGCTTCCTTAAAAGCCCGATGGGCCTCGAAATCCCAAAAACAATGCAACAGGTTCAACCCTTGGTCGAACCATACCTGAGCTTGAGGAGATTTGGTGGTAATCGCCAGATGACTGTTCCCGATCCCCTCAACCTTATGAGGCGGACCCGTCTCACTCATCTTGTAATCGCGCGCATGCCCCCGGTGACAATCCCCC
>JAYTVY010000153.1:0-10213 GCA_043743755.1 Bryobacterales bacterium
TAATTCCCCTATGCCGGAATCCATTCTTCCCCGCCGGGAACTGCTGCGAACCGCCGCCGTAGGCGCGCTGGCCTTCAGCGCCGGTTCCTATTCGCGCATTCTGGGCGCCAATGACAAGATCAATTTGGGAGTCATCGGCTGCGGCAACCGCGGCTCCGGTGTGATGGACACGTTCCAGAAAAGCGGCTCCGTGAACGTCCGCGCGGTTTGCGACGTCTATGGCGCGCGCGTCGACCAGGCCCTCACCCGGGCCCCGGAAGCCAAGGGCTTCAGCGACCACCGCAAGCTGCTCGAGATGAAAGACCTGGACGCGGTTCTCATCGCCACGCCGGATCATTGGCACGCGCTCACCGCGATCGACGCCTTGACCGCGGGCAAAGACGTGTATTGCGAAAAGCCGCTCACGCTGAAAATTGAAGAAGGACCGCCCATCGTCAAAGCCGCGCGCGTCAACAACCGCATCTGCCAGGTGGGAATGCAGCAGCGCTCCGGCCCGCACTACCTGCAAGCCAAGCGAGATTACATCCAATCGGGAAAACTCGGCAAGATCACGCTTGCGCGGACGTGGTGGCACGGCAATAGCTGGCATCTGCGCAAAGCCCCGGCAGCCCTGCGCGAGCAACCCTCAAATCTCGATTGGGCGCGCTTCCTGGGTCCAGTGAAGTGGCGCGATTATGACCCGCAGCAGTACTTCAATTTTCGGGGATATCTCGACTTCGGCGGCGGCCAGGTAACCGACCTGTTCACGCACTGGATCGACGTGGTTCACATGTTCATGGAACAGGATAATCCAGTTGCGGCTTCCGCATCCGGCGGCGTATACGCGTACAAGGACGGCCGCACCGCGCCGGACACCATCAACGTCCTGCTGGAATATCCCGGCGAATGGACCGCCACCTTCGAAGCCACGCTGGTCCCCGGCATCAAAGGTGAGGCCGTCGAAATATGCGGCACGGAAGGACGCCTTTGGATTGACCGCAGCCGCTTTGAATTCACGCCGGTGAGCAAGAACGAGCAACCGGTGGTTGTGAAAGCCGACGGCGACCAGACTATCCACCACGTCGCGAATTTCCTGGAGTGTATGCGCACCCGCAAGCTCCCGAACGGCGACGTGTACATCGGCCACCGCAGCGCCCAGGCCTCGCACCTGGGCAACATCGCGTACCTGCAAAAGCGCCGGATCGATTTCGACCCCGTCCGCGAAGAAATCCTCCCCTTCTAAACGTGGCGGGAAAATATCACGTTTATGAAACTAATTCTCGCGCTCGCTCGAACACGCTGAGGAACATCACCTCCGTCAGTTTCCCCGTCGACGTGTTCTGCTGGCTGGGATGATAGGAAGCCATCAGCACGGGCTGCCCCGTTCCCGTCCGGTATTCGACATTGTGCCCGAACGCAAAATCGGATGCGCGCGCGATCCGGCGCTGCTGCTTAAGAATGGCGAGATAGTTGTCAAACGCGAGCTTGCCCAGGGCCACCACCACTTTTACGCGATCAAGCAACTCCAGCTCGCGCTCCAAATACGGCCGGCAGGCGCGGACTTCTTCGAGCGTCGGCTTGTTATCGGGCGGCGCGCACCGCACCGCCGCCGTGATGTAAGCACCCTTCAGCGCCAGGCCATCGCCGGCACGAACGCTCTCGGCCTGCGATGCGAACCCCGTCGCATGCAGCACCTTGTACAGCAAATCGCCCGACCGGTCACCCGTAAACATGCGCCCGGTGCGATTCGCGCCATGCGCCGCGGGAGCCAGCCCGAGAATCAGCACCGCGGCGTCAGGATCGCCGAATGGCGGCACCGGCTTGCCCCAGTACTCCCAATCGCGATAGGCGCGCCGCTTGACTTGGGCCATGTGCGAGCAGTGCGCGATCAATCGAGGGCAGAGTGAACACTCGACGATCTCTTGCTCCAGGATTTTGAGAAGTGCCGGCACCGCTGCTCTATTCTCGCAGCACCAACCCCCTTACTTCGATAACTGAACGCGCATATTAGCCAGCGAATCATTCATGCTGAGCCGCTGGGAGCTCTCGCTTCCGTTGCACACCAGCTCGCGAAACACCTCCACCAGTTCCGGATCGCGCCAGCCGCGGCGCACCTCCTCTTCCATCAGGCGGAACGCCTCATCGCGCGAGAGAGCGGGCTTGTAGCACCGCTCCGTGGTGAGCGCGTCGTAAATGTCGGTCACCTGGAGAATTCGCGCCAGCAGTGGAATCTGATCGCCCGCCAGCCTGTCGGGATAGCCCGTCCCATCCCATTTTTCGTGATGATTGCGGATGATCGGCAGTACCGGACCCAAGCTCTTCATGGGCCGGCAGATTTCTTCGCCGCGCAGCGTATGCGTGCGCATGACCTCCCATTCTTCCTTGGTCAGCGAGCCTTTCTTGAAGAGAATGGCGTCTGGAATGCCCACTTTGCCGATATCGTGCAGATATCCTCCGCGATGCAAAGCCTTCAGGTCCGGCGCGGACAAGCCCAGCGCTTTCCCCAGCGTGACTGAGAAATCCGCGAGCCTTTCGCAATGCATCCCCGTAAGAACATCTCGATGCTCCACCGCCTGCGCCAGTGCGAACAGGATGGTCTCCGCCTCATCCAGCGAATCGGTGAGCGCTTTGGTCCGAAGCAGCGCCCGTATTCGAGCCCGCACCACGGCCGGATGCATCGGCTTGGTGAGAAACTCGTCGGCCCCAGCCGAAATAGCGGCTATCTCATTCTCAATACCCTGCACACTCGTGATCATCAACACTGGAATCAGCTGCGTTTCGCGATTAGACTTGGCCCACTGGCAGAATTGCGGCCCGCTGACTTCGGGCAGCATAAGATCCACGATGATCAGGTCCACCCGCTCCGTCTCGAGAACATGCCGCGCTTCGGAAGCCTTGCGGCACTCCAGGATCCGGTATTGAGACGTCTTCAGGATCCCCTTGAGCAGTCGCCGGTTGATGTCTTCAGCGTCGATGATCAGGATGCTGAACGGCCCTTCCGCCCAGAATCCCGTATCGTCGCGGGCGATCTTCTCCCGCTGGCGCATTGGCGCGAAAGCAGCCTCGCCCGGCACTTGGTTTGGCTTCGTCGGTGTGGTTTTGATGGCAGCCATGGCGGGAGAACGCCTGTCTGCTTGTACTTATCGTCTGGAGGTACCAAAAAATGTAGCGGGTGGGGGAAGATCGGACTTAGCTCATTCGGGTGGCGCAACCTCGATGACGTCCGCCACTACCGTGCGCGTGGCTTCCTCAAGCCGGTCTTTAGGTTCCGTCCACAACCGCACGAAAGCCCGCACCGCCGCCGCTACCGATGCCGGATATTCCGTCATCACCAGGTCGGAAGCAGCCGGCGATTCTCCCGCCAGCGAGGATTGAATTGCCCGCTTCCCGGCCTTCGGTAATACCTCGGAATAGGCCAGGATGGCATCCTCAATCACCCTCCACGGCGCCCGCCCTTCATGCGCAGCCGTTGCGTCCAGCAAACGCTTTATGTCGGGGCGGATGGTAACCCCCAGACGTGGCAAATCCCGTATGCGTCCGCTGGCCGCCCCCTTGCCAGGCTTGATCATTGCCGCAAAGCTTACCACGTTCGACCCCGCGATTTCGAGTACTCCCGTTCTTGTACTGTACAACACTACCACGATAGGCTTGACGGTGAAGTACAGACAAAGTTATACTCAACTTCACAGGTCGAAAATCGCCGCCAGCTTTTGGCGCATTTCGATGCTTTTTAGGTCATAAGGAGACAGATAAATGGACCCCGCAAAAATGTTGGAGGCGCTCCTCGAACAACGCCGCCTGATCGATGCCACCATCGCCAGCGTGGGAAAGCTGGTTGCCACCCGCAAGCACCGCGGCCGGCCCTCGCGCGCCATCATTGAGGCCCGCGGTATCGTGGAAAAGCAGGTCGCTGCCGGCAAACGCCGGCGCGCCGTTTCCATGGGCTGATTCGCTGTTGCCGCACCCGCCCCGCCCGGGATCGGAGTAACATAGGAAGAAATGCGAATCCTGCCTTTGCTTCTCCTGCCAGCCTGCGGCCTGTTTGCCGCCGATACCCTGTCCCAGCATGACCGCGATTTCGCGATGAGCCACATGCACGCAACGCGCAAGCTGTTCCTCGACGCGGTGGCCGGGTTGACCCCTGAACAGTGGAACTTTAAGGCCGCCCCAGACCGCTGGTCAGTCGCTGAGTGCGCCGAACACATCGCCGTCAGCGAGGACTTTATCGCCGGCATCGCCAAGCAACTGCTGAAGACGCCCGCCACGCCTGAGAAACACAGCCTGGTGGAGGGCAAGGATGAACTGCTGGTAAAGATGATTCCCGAGCGCGTCCAGAAATTCAAAGCGCCCGAGCCCATCCAGCCCACACACCGCTTCGCCAATCCCTCTGAAGCCGTGGAACACTTCAAGCAAAGCCGGGAACGCAATATTGCCTATATCGAAACCACACAGGACGATCTGCGCGATCATTTCATGCCTCACCCCGCGCCTGCAGTCGGTTTGCTTGACGGCTATCAGTGGTTCCTGTTGATGTCGGCCCACACTGAGCGCCACACCGCTCAAATCAACGAAGTGAAGTCCGATCTGAAGTTCCCGAAGTAGTTCGGGATTCATGAAGATTCTCGCGAAGGCCCCGTGCCGCGTCGATTTAGCGGGTGGAACGCTCGATATCTGGCCGCTGTATCTGTTTCACGCCGACTCCGTAACCGTGAACTTCGCCGTGGACCGGTACACCTCCTGCACCCTCGAAACGCGCCCGGGAACCGCCATCACCGTGCGGTCCCTGGATCTCGGTATTGAGGAAAGCTTCGCGTCTTTCGACGATCTGTGCGGCGCCAAGCGGCCCAAGCTGCCTCTAGCGGCGCAGGTGCTGCGATATTTTGCTCCCCCCTGCGGCTTGCTTGTCGAGACCGGCTCACAAGCTCCGGCGGGTGCTGGAATTTCCGGCTCCTCCGCGCTCATCATCGCCATGGCCAGCGCCCTGAACCGGCTGGTGCGGCGCGGTTTTTCGCTCGAGAAACTGCGCCAAGTGGCGCAAAACATCGAGGCGCAAATCATTCGCGTGCCCACCGGCGCACAGGATTATTATCCAGCCATGTACGGCGGCGTCAGCGCCATCGAGCTGGGCGTCGCTGGACTCCGCCGCACCGCGCTGCCCGTCGATCTCGAGGATTTCAACCAGCGCATTGTGCTCGCTTACACCGGCGTGCCGCGCAATTCCGGCATCAACAACTGGGAAGTCACGAAGGCCTACATCGATGGCGACCGCCGCGTGCAGCGCAATTTCGAACGCATCGCGGCCATCGCCAATGAAATGCGGCGCGCGCTCGAGCGCCGCGACTGGCCCGAAACCGGACGCTTGCTGCGCGAGGAATGGTCTCACCGCCGTAAGAACGTCCCTGGAATTACCACCAGCCTGATTGACCACCTGGTGACCCTGACCCGCCGCCAGGGCGCCAGCGGGGCGAAAGTTTGCGGGGCCGGCGGAGGCGGGTGCGTGTTTTTCCTGGTGGAACGCGGCGCGAAGGAACGGGTAGCGCGGTCTATTGAGAAAGCCGGCGCCACCGTGCTGCCTGTGCGCGTCGCTCCCGCGGGCGTGCGCCTGCTGGAAACCGGAAAACACAAATGAAGGACCGCCTGCTGGCGGCGATGTGCGGGGATCTCGCCGTGGATCTGGATGCTGCCGCTCTCGAGCTGGCTGCTTTCGAGTATCCGGATCTCGATCCGGCTCCCTCACTTCGAATACTGGACCGGATCGCGGCCGAAATCGGTGCGCGTGCCGCCGCCAGCGCGGATGGCGCCGCTTTCGTGTGCGCGGCCAACGCCGTCCTGTTCGAAGAAATGCGCTTCAACGGCAATGCCGCCGAATATTACGATCCGCGCAACAGTTGCTTGAACGACGTGCTGGATCGCCGCTCTGGAATTCCCATCACGCTCGCCGTCGTCTATATGGAAGTGGCCCGCCGGCTCGGGCGTCCGGTCCACGGCATCGGCTTGCCGGGCCATTTCATCGCGCAGTACGACGATGGCCGGTATTCGGCCTGGCTCGATCCATTCCGCGGCGGCCGCTTGCTCGACCGCGAGCAGTGCCGCCAGCTCGCCAAGGACAGCGCGGGCGTGGACATTTCCGGCGATCCCGATGCCCTCCGCCCCGCCACCCGCCAGATGATCCTCGTACGCATGGCGAACAATCTCCGCGCTGCGTATTTTCGCGCCGGCCGATTCGACAAAGTGGTGGAAACCACCGATCTCCTCATGCAGGCTTACCCCGCGCCGGATCATCATCGCATTCGCGGCGTGGCCCATGTGCGCTTGCGCAAACTGGGTGCGGCTCGCTCGGATTTGGAGCGCTACCTCGAATCCGCGCCCGACGCCGCGGACCGCGCCGACGTAGTCAAGCAGCTCGAAGCCATCCACCGCCGCCTGGCAACTTTGAATTAATCCTTATTCACGAATCACTTCGCTATTGACAGCCGCAGCCCTGTCGTGCCAGATTGTTAATACATAAAGCCAGTTTGTTGTTCTACAGGAAAAGGGGTCCTCGGCCGATCTATTTCCAATAGAACTGTAGGAGGTGTGGGTTGTCTCAATACGCCTTGCTGGAGCCGGGTTCTTCGTACCCGCTTCCCTCCTCGTTCGATTATCAGGAGTACATCGAAACCGAGCGCGAGTTGTGGGCGCTCTTTCCCGAGACCGATGGGAAGCGCGTGAACTTCGTGCAGATCGGCTTAACTGCTGCCGTCTTCACGGAAGTGGCTGACGACGGAACCGAACTGCTCCCCGGCCAAACTTACCTCTTGATGCCGTGCCCGGATCGCGCCATGCGCCCCCTCCGAATGGAAACCTGCCGCAGGCTCACGCTCAGCGAATACCGCATGGGTCATTTAACGGCGGTGAAACTGATGGGCCGCGTCAGCGACACCGGTGAAATCGTGCGCGAGATCGGCTTTCAAATCCTCGGCCCCGAAGTCATTGAGGAGGCCGAAGCCCGCCTCCGCGAAAACACAGGCCTGTAGGAGGGCTCCCCAGGGCCGCGCCCCCGCCAAAACCATGCGAACCGCGCGAACAGAATCAGTGCGATTATGCCCAGCCATGTCCGGCCGGCTGGCGCGCTGGAACGAGCCCCGGCCTGCGCATAATCCAGCCGATAGAATGACTGCTCATAATTCCGGTCCTGTCGTGTAAGCCGAATATCCCTGTCCCGTGGCGCCAGGCAATTTACCATGTAGGCGGCAATGCGGCTTTGGTGATGGTTCTCGAAGATGAGTTCCCGCGTCGATCCGCCGCCCTCCGCATCCGCCTCGAAGTTGATCTGAATCTCGCCGAGTCCTTCTTTCATCTCGCCGGTTCTCGCAAATTTCGTCGATGTCAGACGCAGCGGCAAACGGCGGCCATCGATAGTGAGCGAGACATCCCGGAGCACCCGATTCGCATACGCCTGCTGCTCGGCTTCCGAGATTACTCCGTCCGAATTGGTGTCGATGATTGCGAGCACGATGGGATACACGGCGACACCCGGAGTCAGGCGCAGCTGTGCCTGGACGCGGTCTTTCTCGACGGAGATCGTGGTGGCTTGAAGATACTCGTCCAGCCGGTGTGCGGAGCCCCGCTGTCCGGCCCACAGCAGAATCGCGGCAGCGGCGCCCAGCCTCGCGATCATTTTGCCGTTAGCTTCCGGCCATAGTCGTTGGTCGGATCGCGGTAGATGGTATGAATGTGCAAGGAAGGATCGCCGCCCAGCTTCTGAGGCGCGTATTCGATCACCAGGTTCGGCCCCTGAATCCGGTAATAGGCATTCCCGTTACGTCCGGGCGTGAAAGTTACTGGACCGCTCCATGCGAACCAGGTATCGCCGATGCCCGCTTTGATCTCCGCCATCCGGGCCGCGGCTGCGGTCTCATGAACAATGCCCGCCCATTCCGATATCAGATCCAGCAGCATCGCGCGCTGCCGTTCGTTCATCGCCGAAGCCTTCAGACCCTCGGGCTGGATGGTCTTGCCGTCCTGTCCTGGCCCCAGCACCAGATCGGCTACCCGGTAATTCAAAATCGCCTGCTTCTTTTGCGTCTCGTCCAGCGCGTTCAGCAGGGCGTACGCCTTGTCGTTCTCCCGCCCCAGAGGCCGAACCGTTTTCCCGTTCATTGTGTAGAGTGCCGGTTGCGCGGCCGTCAGGCTCGGAGTAAGTATCCCGCGCTCGCCGGCGATCGTGATGTTCAGCGCCAGGTGATGACCTCCAAACTGGAGTATCCAGGGATCCTTTTCGGAGGGCTTCCCCAGAATCGAGATGAAGTACAGGTCCTTACCGAACATCGGGTTGCTTCCTTCATTGTTCTTCAGGACTTCGTCGCCTTCCATAATCTCTTGGACCTTCTCAAACCCGCTGCCGCTGAGCGCGGATGAAACCAGAGCCAGCGCGGTGGAACGCTGCGCCGGCGTCAGCCCTCCCAGGCTCAGCCCGGCCCGCGGGGCCATCTTTACCGGAAGGTTGGACCAGCGAGTTCTTTGCTTCTCATCGTCGAACGCGAATACGACGCTTTGCCTCTGCTTCTGGTCGAGCGTCGCAAGGAATTTATTCGCGGCGCTCACGATCCGGGACGCTGCAGTTTGACCCAGGGCGGCCGTCACGGACAGCAAGATCATGATGGTCAGCCGGACGCAGTTAGCCGTTCTCATACCTGTTCATCTCCTAATACAAGCGAACGCCCCGAGGGCCGGGTTCGCGCGTCACGTGTACGGTATCCAGAAATCGCACCTTATTCGAAGCCAGGGTCATCACAATCGAGTGCGTGCGATACCCGTCTCCAAAAAAGCGCACCCCATTCAGCAGCGCCCCCGTCGTAACGCCGCACGCCGTGAAGATAATTTGTTTCCCCGGAGCCAGATCTTCCGCCTTATACACCCGGTGCGGATCGCGAATCCCCATGCGCTCCACGCGCCGCTCGAGTTCCGGCGTATCCACCACCAGGCGTCCCACCATCTCGCCATGCAGGCAGCGCATGGCCGCTGCTGTAAGCACGCCCTCCGGCGCGCCGCCGATCCCCATCACCGCGTGAACTCCGGTCCCGCGCACCGCCGCCGCGATACCCGCCGATAGATCCCCATCGCCGATCAGCCGGATGCGCGCCCCCGTCGCCCGGATGCGATTGATCAGATCCTCATGCCGCGGCCGGTCCAGCACGATAATCACCAGCGCTTCCAGCGGCCGGTCATAACGCGCCGCGATAGCTCTCAGGTTCTGCTCCACCGGCGCATCGATATCCAGCGCGCCCCGGCACGCCGGACCCGCGACAATCTTCTCCATGTAGCAATCCGGCGCGTGCAGCAGTCCATCGGCTTCCGATGCCGCCAGTACCGCGATGGAATTAGCCGCCCCGGTGGCGCACAGGTTCGTTCCCTCCAGCGGATCCACCGCGATATCGATCTGCGGGTAATGGTCGCCCTCGGGCGGAGTGGCGCCCACTGGCTCGCCGATATAGAGCATGGGCGCTTCATCGCGCTCGCCTTCGCCGATAACGATGTTGCCGGCGATTGGCACGCTCTCAAACGCCGCGCGCATGGCCTGCACCGCGGCGTGATCGGATCCCTTGCGGTCCCCCTGCCCCATCGTGCGCGCCGCCGCTATCGCCGCTTCTTCCACCACCCGGACCAGTTCCAGGGAAAATTGCTGTTCAATATCTATCTTCAAGCGTCTCGATAATATCACGTACAATACAACCTTGATGGCCATACCGCCGGTCTTGTTCTACTTGTTGCTGTTGACCTTGGCCGGCGGAGCGGCAGGCATCTGGCTGGCGGAAATTCCCAGATTGGCGCGCAAAGTAGTCCCGTTCAGCGGCGGCGTGGTGGTCGGCGTCGCTCTGTTCTGGATGCTCCCCGAGATCGCGGCGGATTCCGGCTGGCTATGGGCCGCCGCCGGCGTCACCGCGGGCTTCGCGCTCCTTTGGAGCGTGGACAAGTTCCTCTATCCCGTCTGTCCCGCCTGCGCGCACAGCCACGATCATCATCAGTGCAACGCTCGGTTGCATGGATTCGCCGCTCCGCTGATCATTGCCTCCGGAGTTCACAGCATGATGGACGGCTGGGCGCTCACCATCGCCCAGGGGCAGGTTGGACTCAAGGCAGCTTTCACGGTGGGAATCGCGATGCACAAACTGCCTGAAGGCCTCGCGCTCGGGGTTTTGCTGCTGGCAGCCCTCGGCGCCGCATGGCGCGCCGCCGTCGCCGTTACCGCCGT
>JAYTVY010000154.1:0-10023 GCA_043743755.1 Bryobacterales bacterium
ACAACCATCCCCCCCACATCGCAGACAGCACGTATCTTCCGCTTTGGCCCTCGACGCGCTAACTGGCTCTGCGTAATACCAAAGCCGAGTTCTTGCTTCCAAACGCGATACAGTTCGCAACCGCATACTCAATATGCAGCTTACGCCCAGGCTCAGGAACGTAATCCAGATCGCATTCCGGATCCGGCACATCGAGATTGATAGTCGGCGGGAGGAAGCAATCTCGCATGGCCAGAAGAGTGGCGGCAACACCCGCGGCGCCGCAAGCGCCCTGGGGATGTCCGATCATGCTTTTGAGGGACGAGCCTGCCAGCTTCCCTGCGTGTTCTCCGAACGCCAGTTTCACGGCGCGGGTTTCGATGCGGTCGTTCAGCTCGGTGGAAGTGCCGTGGTAGTGAATATACTCCACCGCCTCGGGAGGCACCCCGGCTTCATCCAGCGCGAGGCCGATGGCCCGGGCCGGTTCTTCTCCACACTCTTCCAGGCGGACCCGGTGATAGGCTTCGCAAGTGGATCCGTACCCGGCGATCTCGCCGTAAATAGTGGCTCCCCGCGCCAGCGCGTGTTCCCGCTCTTCCACCACGAAAAACCACGAGCCTTCGCCCAGCACGAACCCATCCCGATCTCGCGAGAATGGCCGGGAAGCGCGCTGCGGGCACGCATTCCAGCGCTGCGACAGAATCCGCATCAGCATGAAACCGCGCAGGATCAGCGGCGCGATGGGCGCATCCACGCCGCCGGCGATCATGGTGTGCAGAACGCCGGCCTGAATGTTGCGGTATGCATATCCCAGGGCGTCCGTGCTCGAAGTGCAGCCGGTGGTGATTACGTGGCTGAAGCCGCGAAACCCGAAGCGCATCGAGATTTCGCTCGCCAGCGTGCCCGGCGTCGAAGTGGGAATTACGTATACGCTGCACTGCTTCAGATGCCCCGAGTAAAACAGCCGGTACTGCTCTTCGGTAAACTCCTGGCTCCCGCCGCCGCTGCCCACCACCACGCCAATTTCCCGCAGCTGATCGCGGGACATCCGCTGGGGTTCCAGCCCGGAATGCTCCAGGGCCTCCTGCACCGCCGCCACCGCCAGCGGGACTACGCGCGAAACGTGCGGCCGGTCCTTGGGAGCGACGTATTGATCCTCGTCAAACCCCGTGATTTCTCCCGCCACCCGAACCGGATATTCGGAAGGATCGAAGCGCGTGATGGGCTTGACTCCGCTCTGGCCGGCGCGCGTGGCGGACCAGAAAGCTTCGCGGCCGATGCCGTTGGGACTGACGGCGCCAATGCCCGTGATAACCACACGCTTCATGTATGTGTCAGTATATCCCAGCCGCCGATGGCCGCCACGGTAGCCTTAGCTTCAGCTAGAATAGAGACTTCAGCATCACACCGCCCGGAGAATCTGAAACCAGGCTGTTCGTGTGGGCGTCAGGGGATGTTTAGCCCCGCCTGGAGACGATGTACCGGAATGTCGAGCGCAAAGTGGAAAGGAACCCGTTATTGATGATGTTTCACAGGCCTGCCCGCCTGCACTCATACCTGGCACTTACAGTCCTGACCGCTTTGACCGCCTGGGTTCCCACGCTGAGCGCCGCGCCGCAAGCGCAGCCGGCTCCCGCCGCGCAGCAACCGCCGCCCCCGCAGCCTAAGCCTCCGAATCCGTTTGAGACCGTGCCGTCCAGCCCGGCCCAGCTGGAATCCCCGAAACCGGCGCCGAAGCCCGAAGTGCGCCAGGTGCAGCCTGGACAAGCGGTCGAGGACGTGGTGGAAACCATCGAGTTCCGCGGCGCGCGGCGTGTTCCCCAAGACACCCTCAGGGCGCTGATTTACACCAAAGTGGGCGACCGCTATAGCGAAGAGACCCTTCACCGCGACTTCATCGCGCTCTGGAACACCGGCCGTTTTGACGACATCCGCCTGGAACGCGAGCCCGGCAAAACCGGCTGGATCATCCGCTTCAACGTGGTCGAGCGGCCGGTAGTTCGCTCCATCAAGTATGAGGGCAACAAGTCCGTCACCTTGTCGGAAATCCTGGACCGCTACAAAGAGCGCAAAGTCGGTCTCACGGTGGAACAGCAATATGACCCGAACAAGGTGCAGCGCGCCAAGAATGTGCTCCTCGAATACCTCTCCGAGCGCGGCCACCAGTACGCCACCGTGGACCCCGAAATCCACCGGGTCCCTCCCTCATCGCTTGAAATCGTCTTCATGGTGAATGAAGGACCCAAGGTGAAGGTGAAGCACATCGACATCGTCGGCAATACCGTCTTCAGCGACCGCGCCGTGATACGCGCGATGAAAAACTTGAAGCCCATCGGCGTTCCGCACTCCATCCTGCTGGAGAACCTCTTCGCCCGAACCTTTGATTCCACCAAGCTCGAAGAGGACAAACAGCGCGTCCAGGTGTTCTATCAGGAGCACGGATACTTCCTGGCCCGCGCGCTCGATTCCAAAGTAGAGATTGTCACCACGCCTCCAGGCCGCATCCATATCCCCTTTATGCAGCATCCCAAGCCGGGCCGCGGCGCGATGATCACCGTGGATCTGGACGAAGGCAAGAAATATACGCTCAACAATATCCAGTTCACCGGCGTGAAGTTCTTCCGCACTCCCGAAGCCCTGATGCGCCCCCTGTTCCAGATGCAGACCGGCGACGTCTTCTCCACCGGAAAGCTGCGCAAGGGTCTGGAAAACATGCGCAAGCTCTACGGCGAGTTCGGCTTCATCGACTTTGTCGCCGAGCCGTCCTTCGAGCCGGATCAGGCCAAAGGTAACATCGACCTCGCGCTGGCCGTGGACGAGGGCAAGCAGTTCTTCGTGCGCCGCATCGATTTCGCCGGCAACACCACCACGCGTGACAAGGTAATCCGCCGCGAGCTGCTGATCGACGAAGGCGACATGTTCAACAGCCGCCTGTGGGAACTCAGCATCCTGCGGCTCAACCAGCTTGGATACTTCGACCCCATCAAGGCTGAAGAAGCCGTGGACACCAAGCGCGACACCAAAACCAATACGGTGGACCTCACTCTGAAACTCAAGGAGCGCGGCAAGAACTCCATCCAGTTAAATGGCGGTGTCTCGGGCATCTCCGGCAGCTTCATCGGATTCTCGTACGCCACCAATAATTTCCTGGGTCTGGGCGAGACCCTCAGTCTCACCTCGCAGCTCGGCAGCCGTCTCCGCAGCGTGCAGTTCGGCTTTACCGAACCCTATCTGTTCGACAAAGGAATCCAGGCCGGCTTTACGGTCTATACTCAGCGCTTCGATTACAACCAGGCGCGCGAGGCGTCTTTGTTGAGCGGGCAGAATCTGATTTCCGCGTTCAATACCCTGGGTCAGCAGAACTTGCTCAACTATGTATCCAACGGCTACGGCGCCACCACCTTTGCCAGTTACCTGCTGAAGCACAGTTTCGCCCGCGTCGGCATCAGTTACGGCTACGACATTTCGAATATCAAAACGCTGACCACCGCGTCCTCGCAGTATTTCAACTTCCTGGACTTTCAGGGCGTCGGCGGCCCCAACCAGTTAAGCGGCATCAAGACCAGCAAGATCACGCCGACGTACACCTACAACACGGTGAACCATCCCATCACTCCCACCGGCGGCCGCGAATTGTTTGCCTCCATCGGACTGGCGGGCCTGGGCGGCAACGTCAATACGATTGAACCGACTCTGGACGCAAAGTACTTCCGGGCTGGATTCAAAAAGGGACACGTTATCGGCATGCACGTCACCGGACGGTTCCTCACAGGTTATGGCGGCAAAGTGGCGCCGCCATTCTCGCGCTACTACATGGGTGGCGAGAACGATATCCGCGGATTTGAGATCTGGGGCGTCAGCCCCATCGCCTATCTGCCCAGTTCGGCCTCGGCCAATGTCTTCAACGCGGACGGAAGTATCCGCCAGCAGAAAGTCATCGTGGGCGGAGTGCAGTCGTTCGTTAACGTGACGCAGCAGATTCCCATCTACCAGCTGGTATTCCCCGGCGGCGATACCAGCGTGGTGACCAACTTCGAGTACCGGATTCCCATTGTGGGCCCGGTAACGCTGGCGATATTCGGCGATGCCGGCCTGGATAAGCTGTCGCTGCCCGGCCAGTTGAAGCTGAATCCGGGGCGCGTGGATCAGTTGAATGCGCAGTTTCCCCAGGCTGGATTCAGTGGGCGGGCGGTAATCGCGCCCGGCACCCAGAAGATCCGCAGCTCCACCGGCCTGGAATTGCAAGTTCTCATGCCGGTTGTAAACGCGCCTTTCCGCATCTATTGGGCCTACAATCCCACCCGCTTCAATGGGATGCTGCAGGCTCCCGTGGTTTTTGACCGCTCGTTGTTTCCCAACGATGCGTCGTATAACAGCGCGCTGGCCCTTTACGGGCGGCCGACGCCATTCGTCGAGAAGCGTTCGACATTCCGTTTCTCGATTGGCCGGACGTTCTAGAGGATTTGGGCATTGGGCGCGATTCGTGTAAGCTAAAATGAAATCAAGGTTCAGGAGTGTAATCGTGAAGAACAAGCTATTTGTGCTGCCCTTGTTGGCGCTGGGCGTAGCCCTTTCGGCGCAGGCGCAAGGGGCCCCCAGCAAAGTCGGCGTCATCAATATTCAAGGCGCCATTGTCACTACCAAGGATGGCCAGAAAGCCGCCTCGGAGCTGGAAACCAAGTCGGCGCCCAAGCGCAAGGAACTCGAAAATAAGCAGAACGAGATCACCCAGTTGAAGGATCAGCTTCAGAAGGGTCAGAACACCCTGAGTGAAGCTACCAAGGCGGAGCTGTACAAGAACATAGACGCCAAGACCAAGCTCCTCAACCGGGACGTGGAAGACGCGCAAGCGGAGTTCGATCAGGACCAGCAGAAGATTCTGCAGCAGCTGGGGCAGAAGATGATGGCCGTGATCGACAAGTACGCCAAGGATAACGGCTATACGCTCATCCTGGACGTCAGCTCGCCGCAGACCCCGGTGTTGTACGCATCGAACACTATCGACGTCACGAAAGACATCATCGATCTGTACGACAAGAACACCACCCCCGCTTCAGCTGCCGCTCCCGCCGCAACCAGGCCTGCAACGCCGGCGGCTCCGCGGCCGGGCGCCACCCCGCCTCCGAAGCCCAAACAGTAGGGTGGAGTTTGGCGAGATCAAGCCGACTTGATCTCAGTCCACAATCGATCTCTTAGTCTCTGCGCATCCGGCGGCGTGGTCCTGGCCCACTCCCCCCGGGCGATCGCCTCTGCCGGCGGATACAGCACCGCATTATCGCGGAACGCCGGCGGAAAGAGCTTGCGCGCGGCGGCGTTCGTGGTGGTAGTTCGGGCAGCCAGCGCGTTAGCAGCGGCGATCTCCGGGCGCAGCAAGAAATCGATGAACTTATGCGCCAGCTCCACCCGCCGGCTCTCGCGCAGGATCACCGCGCAATCCGGGTAGACGGCGTAGCCTTCCGATGGATACACGAACCCGATGTTCGGGCTTGCGTCGATGGCTTGTTGGGCCGTGGTGTTCCACATATGCGCGGCCAGCACGTCGCCGCTCACCAGTTGATCCCGGACTTCGGCATTCAGATACGCTCGCAGAAGCGGCTTCTGCGCAATCGCCAGACGCTGTGCGGCGCGCAGCTGGCCGGTATCTGTCGCGTTGATGGATTCACCCAGACGCTTGAGACACGCAGCCATCACATCGAACGGGTCGTCCAGCATGGTCATTCGCCGCGCCAACCGCTGACTCCACAAATCCGACCATGCGGTGGGAGCCGGCGTGAGACTCTTGTTGTAGGCGATACCCGCCGCGATCACCATGTAGGGAACCGACCATTCCAGGCGCGGGTCCCAATCGGGCTGATGGAAACGCGGCTCCAAATGATCCAGATTCGATAGCAGTGAGCGGTCCACCGGCGCCAGCAGGTTCTGCGAGCGCAGCGGACCTACGATGTAATCGGTGGGAAAAACGATATCCCAGCCCGAGTTCCCGCCGAAGACCCGCGCCAGCATTTCCTCATTGCTCTCATAAATGCCGTAGCGGACCCGGACATCATATTCGGCTTCGAACTTCGGCACGGTTCGCGGATCGATGTAATCGGACCAGTTGAATACGTTAAGCCTCGGGCGGCGGTCGCGCGAGCATCCCGCCAGAGCGGCGCTTCCCAGCAGGAAGGTCCGGCGGTTCATGCTTTCCTCGCCCGCTCGGAGATGAGGATCAATGCGCCGAGTCCGAAAACGATCAGCGCGGAGATTGCGTTCACCACCGGGTTCACGCCGCGCCGGGCGATGGCGTAGATGACCATGGGGAGTGTTTCGGAATCCACGCCGGCTACCAGGCTGGTGATGACGTAATCGTCGAAGGATACCGTGAAGGCGAGCAGCGCGGCGGCGATGACGCCTGGGAAAATAACGGGCAGCGTGGCATAGCGGAAAGCCTGCCATTCATTCGCGCCGAGATCGAGCGCGGCTTCCTCCAGCTGCGGATTCACGGTGCGCAGCCGCGCCATTACCACCACCACGACATAGGCGATGGAAAATGCAATGTGCGCCAGGATGACGGTATGCATCCCCAGCCGGATCTGCAGGAACCGGAAGATCCACTGGAAGAAGGCCAGCAGTGAAATACCGGTGACGATTTCAGGCGTGACCAGCGAGAGATACAGTGAGCCGGACAGGATCGGCGACTGCCGTTTCCAGAGGCCATACGCGCACAGCGTGCCGATGACCGTGGAAACGACGGTGGCTATCACGGCGATCAGCAAGCTGTTCCAGGCAGCCTCGCCAAGCTGAGGATCGTGGAACGCAGCGGCATACCAGCGCAGCGAAAATCCTTCCCAGACAGTGAAGCGCCCGGCGTTGAAGCTGAATGCGGACAGTATCAGCAGCGGTACGTGGAGAAACGCGTAAGTGGCCACGGCTGCGGCGGGAAGGAACCAGCGCGATTTCATAACATCGCCTCGCGGTCGCGGCGCAGCACGGCCAGCAGCAGGATCATCACCAGCGCCATCAAGGCCAGCGAGATGGCCGACCCGAACGGCCAGTCGCGAGCGGTGGTGAACTGGTTCTGAATCAGGTTGCCCACCATGACGGTTTTCCCGCCGCCCAGCAGATCGGGTGTCAGATAGGCGCCCAGGCACGGGATAAAAACCAGAATCGCACCGGCCCGTATGCCCGGCGCGCTGAGCGGAACAATCACTCGCCAGAACGTTTGAAGCGGCCGCGCGCCCAGATCGGCGGCGGCTTCAAGCAGCCCCGGATCGATGCGCTCCAGCGTCGCAAACAGCGGCAGAACCATGAAGGGCAAGTATCCGTACACCAGGCCGAGAATCACCGCGCCATCGTTATAGAGCAGCGGTAAGGGGTCATGTATCAGGCCGAGTTTTTGCAGCCCGGTGTTGATGAGGCCGGTGTCCCGCAGCAGAAACATCCAGGCGTACGTGCGCACCAGGAAGCTAGTCCAAAAAGGCAGGATCACCAGACTGAGATACAGGTTCTTGCGCTTGCCCGCGCGCGCGAGAAAAAGCGCGAGCGGGAAGGCGCAGACGAGGCACAGCGCCGTGGATGCGCCGGAGATCCAGAAGGAACGCAGCAGAATGGTCAGGTACAAGCGATCGGCGAGCCGGGTCCAGCTTTCCAGCGTCCACGGCGTGGTGATGCCTCCGTATACGCCGCGCGTGAGCAGGCTATAGGCCAGAACAATGGCCATCGGCGCAAGGAACAGAACAATAGTAACTGTCCAGGAAGGGGCCAGGAACCACGCGCGCAGCCGGTTCATTCGAATCTGAGCTCGTCGGAGGATTGCCACCAGACGCGAACCTGATCGCCGGGAGTGAAGCGCTGGTCGAGCCGCGAGATTTCAGCGAGCACCGTTTCGCCCGTGTTGAGCCGTGCTTCCACCTGAATATGATTGCCCAGGAAACTAGTGCGAGTGACGGTGGCATTCGGAGCGCCGCCTGCATCCATGCGCGTGACTTCAGGCCGAACGCCCAATTCGCCAATCCAATTCACCGACCCGAGAAAGGTCGCGACGAAGCGGGTCTTCGGGCGCAAATAGATGTCCTCGGGAGTGCCCACCTGTTCGAGCCGGCCTGCGTTCATGACGCCAATGCGATCCGAGAGTGAGAGCGCTTCTTCCTGATCATGAGTGACGAAGAGAAAAGTGATGCCCACTTCGCGCTGGAGCGATTTCAGCTCAGCGCGCACCTCCTTGCGAAGATTAGGGTCGAGTGCGGAAAGAGGCTCATCGAGCAGAAGCACGGCCGGGGCCAGCACCAGCGACCGGGCCAGCGCCACGCGCTGACGCTCACCGCCGGAAATTTCGGAAGGATAGCGCGCTTCCTTCCCGGTTAGCCGCACGCTAGCCAGCGCCGCGCGCACCTTCTCGACTATCTCGCGGTCGCCGTGACGGCGCAGTCCAAACTCGACGTTCTGGGCGACTGTGAGATGCGGAAACAGCGCGTAGTTCTGGAACACCGTACTGACGTTGCGCTGGTACGGTTTCAGATGCTGGATGGACTCGTCATTCAGCCGGATCTCACCGCCTGTCGGTTCCTCGAACCCGGCAATCATGCGCAGCGTGGTGGTCTTCCCGCACCCCGAAGGCCCCAGCAGCGAAAAAAACTCCCCATGTTCAAGCGAAACCGTGACCGAGTCCACCGCCAAGTGTTCAGGAAAACGTTTCGACACCCCCCGAAGTTCAAGCACAGCAGCCATTCGTTGTAGGTTGTACGGCGGGGCCCCTGCCCCGCAGCCGGCCCCCCGGCCGGCTCCCGCTTCACCCCGGCAGCTCACACGCGAGCCAGGCGTCAAAGCCCCCAATAACATTAATCACTTCCTCAAACCCCTCCCTCTCCAGCACACTGCACGCGATCGCGCTGCGGTAGCCACCTTTGCAGTACACCGCGACAGGATGCGCGCGATCCAGATCCGTCAGTTCCTTAGTCAGCCGATTGAGCGGCTTCAATTGCGCACCCGCGACGTGCCCTGACTCCCACTCAGCGGGACGGCGGACATCCACCACCTGGAGCGAACTCGGGTCTTGCGCCAGTTGCTCCACCGAAATCTGCGAAGTCTGGCGCGCGGGCAGACCATCGCCGATCCAAGCGGGCAGCCCTCCCGCAAGATAGCCGGTAACGCGTTCGATGCCCACGCGCGCGAGCCGCAAGCGGGATTCTTCCACCCGCTCGTCGTCTTCAGCGACAAGAACAATGTCCTTATCCAAGCCCAGCAGAACACCGGCCCACGAAGCGTACTGGCCGGACAGTCCGATGTGCAGGGAACCGGGGATATGAGCCGCGCAGAACTCGGGAGCCGGCCGCGTATCCAGAATGATGGCGCCGTGTTGTTGCGCGCTCTCCACTTCACGCGGCTGCAGCGCGGGGATCTCAGGCAGCTCCTGCAAGGGACCCGCGCCAGCGCGGTTGATCTCGACGTCCAGCGCGAAGTAGCCGGGACGCTCGGGGAGCTCCGCTGTCAGAAGACGCACGAACTCTTCGCGAGTCTTCGGGCGCAGAGCGTAGTTCGAGATCTTTTCCTTGCCCAGGGTGGAACTGCGCTCCTGGCTCATCTGGCGGCCGCATAGCGACCCGGCGCCGTGAGCGGGATAAACCGCCACCGCATCTGGAAGCTTGAGCAGCTTCTCATGCAGGCTGTCATAGAGCATGCCGGCGAGCTGCTGCGGAGTAAGGTTTTCGGAAAGATCGGGACGGCCGACATCGCCGATGAAGAGAGTATCGCCGGTGAGGACCGAAATTGGATCGGCTCCGTGGTCAAGATCGTGGACCACCACCGAAATACTCTCGATGGTGTGGCCCGGCGTCTCAAGAAACTTGAGACGGCAATTGCCGACGGAAAGTTCATCGCCATCATGCACCGCAACGTGATGGAACTTCGCTCCGGCTTTCGCACCCACGTAGATTTGCGCGCCGGTGAGCGCGGCCAGCTCGCGATGTCCCGAAACGAAGTCGGCGTGCAGGTGGGTTTCGATGACGTACTTTATCGCGAAGCCGTGCTTGCGGGCTTCGTCAATGTAGATGCCCACGTCACGCTGGG
>JAYTVY010000155.1:0-11052 GCA_043743755.1 Bryobacterales bacterium
CTGGAGGCTTTCCGAGCATGCGTCTACTCATTGCCAGTCTTGCCTGCGCCACTATCGCCGCCGCGGCCACTACAACTTCCACACCAGTCACGTTCAACAAGAATGTGTTGCCTGTCTTACAGAAGAACTGCCAGGGTTGCCATCGGCCCGGCGAGGCGGCCCCCATGTCGTTCCTGACTTACGAGAGCACCCGTCCGTGGGCTAAAGCCATCAAGCAGGCCGTTCTCACGAAGAAGATGCCGCCGTGGTTCGCCGATCCGCATTTCGGCAAGTTCGGGAATGACCGCACGCTAGCGCAGAGCGACATCGATACGCTGGTGGCCTGGGTGGACAGGGGAGGCCAGGAAGGCAATCCGAAGGACGCTCCTAAGCCGATAGGGTTTGTGGAGGGCTGGCGAATCGGAAAGCCCGATATGATCATCGAGATGCCGGTGGCGTTCGAGATTCCCGCCTCCGGCACGGTGGACTACCAGTACGTCGTGATTCCCTCCGGTCTCACGGAAGACAAGTACGTACAGATGGCTGAAGCGCGTCCGGGCAACAACGCGCTGGTGCATCACATTATCGCGTTCATCCGCGAGCCCGGCAGCCCCTGGCTGAAGGACGCGCCGAAGGGCGTCGCGTTCGCACCGAACCGCAATGGCGGGCGCGCGGGGGCGGCTCTGGGCGATTCGCTGGCGGGATACGCCCCGGGCGTGACTCCGCGAATACTGCAGCCCGGTCAAGCCAAGCTGATTAAAGCGGGCAGCGACATCGTGCTCCAGATGCACTATACGGCCAACGGAACGGCCGGCACCGACAAATCGCGGATCGGGCTGATCTTCGCTACCGAGAAGCCTACCGAGCGCGTGCTGAGCATCGCCGCCGCGAACATGAACTTCTTGATTCCGGCGGGCAATCCGAATTATGAAGTGGGCGCGCGGATGGTGCTGCAGGCGGACGCGACGCTGATCTCGCTGCTGCCGCACATGCACTTTCGCGGCAAGGATTTTATTTATCGCGCCACCTATCCCACGGGTGAAAAGGAAACCCTGTTGAGCGTGCCTCACTACGATTTCAACTGGCAGCTTTCCTACGATCTGGCGCAGCCCAAGGTGCTGCCCAAGGGAACCGTGATCGAGTGCGTCGCGCATTACGACAACTCGGCCAACAACCGCTACAATCCCGATCCCACCAAGGATGTTCGATTCGGGGAGCAGACCTGGGAAGAGATGATGTTCGGCTTCTTCGACGTAGCCGTTCCCGTCGACGTCAGCGCTCGCGATCTAATGTTTCCGAAAGCGAAGCCGAGCCCATCCACGAGTGGATCGGGACAATAGGAGCAGGAAAAATTGATTCTCGTTATGAAGCATTGGTACATGGTTCCGGTTCTGTCCGCCGCGGCGTTCGCGGCCAGCGTCCCCACGCAGCCAACGTTCCACAAGGACGTGCTGCCGATCCTGCAGAATCGCTGCCAGGAATGCCATCGCCCCGGTGAGATCGCGCCATTTTCGCTGCTGTCTTACAAGGACGCGCGTCCGTGGGCGAAGGCAATTCGCTCCGACGTCCTCAACAAAAAGATGCCGCCGTGGTTCGCCGATCCGGCTTACGGCCACTTCTCGAATGACCGTTCGCTGAGCAAGGCGGAGATCGATACCTTAGTCGCGTGGGTAGACGGGGGCGCCAAGGAAGGCGACGCGAAGGAAGGTCCCGCGCCACGCCAGTTCCTGGATGGCTGGAACATTGGCAAACCCGACGTGGTGATTCAAATGAAGGAGCCGTTCCACGTTCCGGCGACGGGCGAGGTGCCCTATCAGTACATCGTGATGCCTACGAACTTCACCGAGGACAAGTGGGTGCAGCAGGTGGAAGTGCGGCCCACCGACCGTTCGGTGGTGCATCACCTGGTGGTGTTCATTCGCGATCCCAAGTCGAAATGGCTGCGGGATGCGGAACCCGGCTTGGCCTTTGTCCCGCCCGGCAAGAGCGACTTCAACAACATTTCCGGCGGCGGCAATGAGATCCTCACCATCTACACGCCCGGCATGGTTCCAGACAGCTGGCATCCGGGACTGGCCAAGATGATCAAGGCTGGATCGGACCTGGTGGTTCAGATTCACTACACCTCCAACGGCAAAAAAGCCGCCGACGATTTGTCGAAGGTCGGCATCGTGTTCGCCAAGGAAGAGCCCACCGAGCGGGCCATTACGCTGGGAACTTTCAACCTGTCGTTCAAGATTCCTCCCGGCGATCCCAATTTCAAGGTGGAGGGCAAGAGCCCGCTGCCCAACGGCGCCACCATCATCAGCTTCTTCCCGCACATGCATCTGCGCGGCAAGGCGTTCGAGTATACCGCCGTATATCCAGACGGCAAGACTGAGACGCTGCTGCGGGTTCCCAAGTACGATTTCAACTGGCAGCTGGATTACCGGCTGGCGCAGCCGCTGGTGCTGCCTCCGGGCTCGCGCGTGATCGGCGATGCGTGGTTCGACAACTCGCCCAATAATCCCGCGAATCCCGATCCGAAGGCCGAAGTCAAATTCGGCGAGCAAAGCTGGGAAGAAATGGCCATTGGTTTCTTTGACGCCGTGATCCCGGCCAAGATGCAGTTGCGGGAATTCTTCAGGACTCCCGCACCCAAGAAGGACGGCGATTGAAGGCAGTAGTCCTGTTCTTACTCGTGGGCGCTTGCGGTTCGCTCAGCGCCCACGATGTCATCACCACCAAGATTACCTGGTCGCGCGAAATCTCCCGGCTGTTCTACAATCGCTGCGCGGCGTGCCATCGCGAAGGCGGATCGTCATTCCCGCTCACCAAATACGAAGAGGCTCGCCCGTGGGCCAAAGCCATCAAGGAAGAGGCGCTGGAGCGCCGCATGCCTCCGTGGGGCGCGGTGAAAGGCTTCGGAACTTTTCGGGACGACCAGGGGCTTACGCAAGAAGAACTGCATTTGATCTCGGACTGGGTGGAAGGCGGCGCGCCGGAAGGCGATCCGGCGCTGCTGCCGAAGTTGCCCGATTTCGGGCAGGCGGCTCCGGTTGTCGCCATCGGACCGGAGCTCACGGTGGATGGGTTGCTGACACTGCGCCACGCGGCGGCGGTGATGGGAATACGCCCGAACGTATTGATGGACGGCAGCTCAATTCAGGTGGTGGCGCGCAGGCCGGACGGAAGCTTCGAGCCGCTGCTCTGGCTGTACCAGTACAAGCCGCAGTACACGCACACGTATTTTTATCGAAGTGCGCTGCATTTCCCGGCGGGGACGAGGATTGAGGTTACGCCCGCCGGGGCGGGTACGGTTTCGGTGGTATTGGCTCCGTAGGGATGACGCCGCAACGGTGGGTGGGGGTGGGGCGATGCCGGAAGAAGGATCCTGGAGGCGGGCCGGGATCGAACTGGCGAATTAAGGTTTTGCAGAGCTTATGTGTATCGCGCTTCTCTGGACGCTTCAACACACTACAGCCCTCGCGCGCGTTGGTCAAGGGTCCACAGTAGGCCCTCGCAAATACTTTCGGGTGACCCCGATAGCACCGTCGAGTTCGAAAAGAAGGTGATCTTGCGCGTTGCGATCTCACCGGGAATTGCGAGCGGTGCTTACGCACAATTGCTGAGACTGGAAGCGCTGGACCATTGCATTTCCGGTAAGAAGCCCTTATCCACGCCCGCCCACCGAATAGGCCTCTAGTGAGGAGCGGCCACCGAACATCGGAGGTGTGCCATGTGTAGAGAACGGTGATATAACGATTGGATGATCCGAAAAGCGCTTCTCCTGACGATCTTGCTTCTTGGCGTCCTTTACGGCCAGGATGAGATCGATAGCACACGCCTGATGTGCAATGGACGCATGTGGAGAAAAATGAGCGTAGACCACAAACTGGCATACGTAATGGGCATTAAGGACGCCTGGGTTGAGAGCGCTTTGGCGTCGGGAGACGTTACTAAGTTTGTGGAGAACAGGTGGGCAGATCGTTTCACCGTGAAAGACTACATGAAGGAGCTTGATCTAATCTACAGGGATGGTGAGAACATTCGGCTCCCCATCCCGGCTGCGATTTGGTATTGCACTGCGAAGTTGAAGGGCAAATCGACAAAAGCAGAACTAGAACGAGCGCTGATCTATCTTCGAGAATTCTGGACATCGCCACTTTCTTAACTCGTTAAAAAACGCAAGGAAGAAATTTGGGGGAAACATTGCAATGACGATGAAAAACGCGATCTCATTCTCTTTCAGGCAACTACAAGAAATCTAGAGAGATGGCGAAAAATGTGTTGGAGGCGCGGGCCGGGATCGAACCGGCGAATAAAGGTTTTGCAGACCTCTGCCTTACCACTTGGCTACCGCGCCGTTACTCACCAGAATAGCATTGCTACCGCTCCCGGAATCCCAGCCCGGGCCCGGTGGTCTTCTTGCCCGCCGCGCCCTCGCGTGTCTCGGGGATCACCGGCAGCAGCACATGCGACGGGAACTGCGCGCCGTGATATACCGACTGGCGCGCCTTGCGCAGCTCGGTCTCATCCGCGATGGGGCGTCCCGTATTCGGATTGCGGTCAAAGCGGGGGAAGTTGCTGCTCGAAATCTCTACCCGGATGCGGTGCCCAGGCCGAAACACGTTGCTGGTCACTCCCGCGTCGATGGTCAGCGGATAAATCTCGCCCGGATTCGCCAGCTCGGGTTTGTCCAGCCCGTGCCGGTAACGCAGCCGCAGGATTCCGTCGGTAAGATTACGCGCTTCCCCGCTGGGAAAAACATCCACCAGCTTGGCGGTAAAATCCGTATCCGGCGCGCTGGTTGAAGCGTACAGCACCACCCGCACCGTCCCCGTCACTTCAATCTCGCGCTTCAGCGGGGCGCTGGTGTACGCCAGCACATCCTTTCGCGACTCCACTCCGCGCTGGTCCAGAGGGCCCCAGGGAAACACTTTCGGGTTGCAGCACACCGCTCCCCCCATCGTCGGCGTGGGATTTTTCGGATCGTACACATACTCATCCGGCTGGTCCTTGCCTCCGATTTTCCATTCCAGGCCGTTATCCTTCTCAGATCCTTTCGCGCGACCCTTTCCCGAGAGGAATAATGGCGTGTACCTGGTCCGCGCCAGCGGCCATTCGCGCTCCACGCGCCAGCGGTTCGCACCCATCACGAAGAGGTGTACCGGCCCGTCCTCAGGGTCGAAGTGCGCCGGCCGGACCTCCGGAACGCCTTTCACCCACCGGTCGAAAAACTCCACCTGATAACGCCGAATGGGCGACCCCGCATCTTGCCCGTAGTCGATTCCGGCGAATTTGAGCGACATGTTGTGCGGCCAGGGTCCAATTAGCACGTTATGCTTGCCGGCTTCGGGCTTCGCCGACGCCTTTTCGAGCGCGCTGAAGGCCTCCAGGTCACTTTCCACGTAATTGTCATACCAGCCGCCCACCGCGAACACCGCCGCACGCACATGCGCGATCTCCTGCCGCACGCTGAGATGCTTCCAGAAGCTGTCGTAAGCGGGATGATCGAGCGACTGCTGGTAGAACGCGATGGTTTGTCCGGTGGCCGTGCGGTCGGCCGTGCGCAGCGGCAGATGGCTGACGTAATCGAGGAACGGAGGCCGCCTCAGACCCGGAAGCAGCAGGTTTTCCGACAACCACAGCAACCGGTGCCCCAGCTTCATGGCGCCGCCCGGAGAGTAGAAGCGGTCCATATAATCGTCATACCCGGAAACCACCGGGAAAATCGCCTTCAGGTGCGGATTATTGAGCACGGCCACTTTCCACTGCGCGATGCCCAGATAGGATCCGCCCAGCATGCCCACGCTCCCGCTGGACCATGGCTGCCTGGCGATCCATTCCAGCGTGTCCCAGCCGTCGGCGCCCTCCTGTTCAAGCGGGCGGAACCCGCCCTCGGATTCATATCGGCCGCGCACGTCCTGCAGCACTACCGCGTAGCCTTGCTCGACGAAGTATAAATACCCGGCCGGAAGATCCGGACCCTTCCCATACGGCGTGCGGATCAAAATGGCGGGATACCGCGCATTGGCCGCTGGATGGAACACGTTGGTGTCGAGCTTCACCTTATCGCGCATGGTGACGCGCACATGCAGCAGCTTCTCCACGGCTTGAGCACCGTTGAGAAGCGCGGCCGTCAGGCCAATCGCAGCTAGGATCCGCCCGAACATCTGTCGCTCTTCAGAATATCAGGAGTGACGCCGCAGCACGTCCCAAAATAGCTGGGCCACCCGGTCAGGGGCGTGCTCGCGGGCAATGTGGGCGGCGGCCAGGCCGCCGATCGCCCGCGCGTCGCTGGGATTCCTCGCCAGCCAAGCCATGGTTTCCACCAGCATGTCTTCCTCGCCGGCCCCGGTCTCCACGCGAATGCAGGCCGCTTCGGGAAACCGCGCGTTCTCCTCGCCCGCGCTCATGAGCACGGGTTTGCCGATGCCCATCAGGCGTATCGCAATCCCGGAGGTTTCGCCCGCCGCCGGATAGCGCAGGTTGACGCAGCCATCCACGGCCGCGGCCCGAAGCCAGAACTCGGCTTCGGGAACATATCCGCCGCGCAGGACGCCGGGCGCGCGTAGTAAAGGCGCCGCGGCGCGCTCTAAATCGCACGAAACGAACCCGCCCGCGACGAGCAGCCGCGCATCCACGCTTTCGCGCAGCCGGGCAAACGCGCGCAGCACGGCCATCACCCGCTTGGATTCGCGCAGATGCCCGAAGATACCGAATACGCACGTCGATCCACCGGCATCCCAGCTTGCCCGCAGGCGTTCCACCGCGTAACCCGGCGGGAGCGCCGGCGGACTGAACAGGTGCGGAATCTCCACGATCTCGGCTTCCGGAGCATGCGACCGCACCATCGCCGCAGCCGCTGGATTGTGCACGATCACGGCCTTAGCCGTCTGGGCGATCCGCCGCAGCATCGGCCATGCGAAGTAGGCGTCCCCGACGCTCGACCGCGCGCGCCCCTTCCACAGCGAGCGCGCGAAGTCCTCGCTCCAACCCCCGTAGTTATGGGTGAACTCATCAATGTAGGCGCTCTCGGTCAGGCTGCCCAGGAAGAAATGCTGCAGCACCGCGTCATGCAGCACCACCACGCCCGGATGCTTGACCGCGCGCCGATAAATTTCGCGGTGGAGCTGATTGTTTCCTATCTGGTACAACGCGATGTCGCCGGCTTCGCCGGTGCGCACCTCGCCGTGCCGGCGCAGGGCCGTCAGCAGAGCCTCCGAATAATCGGCTACTCCCGTGCGCAGCGGAGGAAGCGGCGCGAAAAAACCAACGGTCACGTCTTCTGGCGCGGTCCGAACAGGCCCGTGCCCACCCGCACGATGGTCGCGCCCTCCTCTATGGCCACTTCCAGATCATGCGACATCCCCATCGAGAGCTGCTCCAGCCCGTGCGCGGCCGCCAGTTCCCGTAAGCGCGCGAAATATGGCCGGGATAGCTCGGCATCGTCGGACCACGGCGGCATGGTCATCAATCCCAGCAAGCGCAGATTTCCGCATTCCCGAGCCGCGGCCACCAGTTCCGGCAGACTCTCCGGCGCGGAGCCTGCCTTCGAGCCTTCCTCCGACAGTTTCACCTCGATCATCACGTCGAGAGGCTTCCCCGCCTGATCCAGCCGCCGCGCCAGCTTCGGCGTATCCACCGTCTCAATCACATCGAACAGCCGCGCCGCCACGTTCGTTTTGTTCGACTGTAAATGGCCGATCAAGTGAAACCGCGCCCCCTCCAGATCCTTTAGCAGGGGATATTTCTCCTCGAATTCCTGGACATAGTTCTCCCCGAACTCCCGCAGTCCCGCCTCCCAAGCTTCCCGCAACAGCGCTGCTGGAAATTTCTTGGTCACGGCCAACAGCGTGATTTCCGAAGCGTTACGCCCGCTACGCGCCGCCGCGCGCTCCATTCGGTCGCGGACATCTTTTAATCTTTCCTTCAGCACGGACGATTACAAGAGTAGCGCAGGCTATGGTGCGCGACTCCTCAAATGAACGATGTCGCGGAAATTGTCGGGCGATTCTTGGCCGGCTGCGCCGACCCGGCGCTGCTCGAGCCGGGCGAAGAACCGCTGGCGATCGCCATCGATAATTTTGAGATCACGCCGCGCAAGGGCGGGTTCCAGCTGCAGGCGTGGGACCAGCGCCGCAATATCGTCCGCCGCGTGGAGGCGATCCATTCGCAGGCTCACGGACGCCTGGCACTGAGGGTAGAACGATTCCCCCGCCGCACCGAAGTCCTTTCGCTGGTGGATCGCGCCGTCGCGTCCAATCAAGGTCTGGACCTGCGCGGCATTCGGCTCGAATTCCGCGAGCGCTTCCGCCGCTTTCTACGCCGCGAATTTTCCGCGTGGCGCATCGCTGAACTCACCACCGAAACGGATTTCGAACATAGCCTGTCTCCCTGTTACCCGCGCGCCCTGTTGAGGCAAGGGTCGTGCGCTTGGGCAGCGATCGGGGCGTCCTGGGACGCTCTAAGCCCCGATTCCGTGCTCACCTTCGGCCTAATCTGGCTGGACTATCTTCGCCGGCGCGAGCCAGGACTCGCAGTGCAGGGTTTGCTGCTCTATCTGCCGGCCGGCCACGCACGAGTCACCTGCCTGCGTCTGGCATGGCTCGATCCGCGCGCCGCCCGATACCGCGTGTTCACCCACACGCGCTGTGGAGACGACCTGCCTCTCGACCTGCAGGATTGTGGCAACCTCGATACCCACCTCAGCCCGTGCACGCGGCCGCTGCCATCGCGCTTTGATCCAATCCTGGAGCATCTGGCATTGACGCCCGGTGTTACGCGCGTGGATAGTCCGGATGGCGCTGTCAGCCTGCGAGTCCGGGGCCTTGAATTCGCCCGTGCCGGCGGCGGCCGTTTCCTGACTGGACTCGAAACGAAGCGGGTCACGCCGGCATCCAACCTTCGGGAGATCGAAAATCTGGCACGGGAAATAGCTTGTCTACGCTCGCACGAGGCGTCTGATCGCTTGAATCCGCTGTACTTGCGCCAGCCCGAGGCTTGGCTGGAGTCTCAGGCTCGCGGCCACCTCGATGAGCTGGATGCCAGCCTGTTGCCGGCGCCGGTGTACGGGCAAGTGCCTGCCTTTGCCGGCGGCGACCGTGGCGTCCTCGATTTGCTGGCCGCCGATCGCGAGGGCCGCCTCGCCGTGATTGAGCTGAAAGCCGGGGAAGACATCCACCTCCCCTTGCAGGCGCTGGATTACTGGATGCGCGTCCGCTGGCACGCTGCCCGCGGCGATTTTTCCGCCCGCGGCTATTTTCCCGGCCTCCCGCTCCGCAACCAGCCGCCCCGCCTGATGCTGGTATCGCCCGCCCTCGAGGTCCATCCCGCGAACGATTGCGTCTTGCGCTTCTTTTCGCCCCGGATCGAAGTGGAGCGCCTCGGCGTAGGCGTAGAATGGCAACAGAAGCTCAAAGTGGTCTCTCGCGCGTGATCCCATGTCTATGAAACTCTTTAAACACATCAAGGACGCTATCTCGTCACTCGACCCGGCCGAAGTACGCGAGCATGCCGAGCGCCCCCTGCGCCTGCTGCTGCACGGCGACGACCCGGATTTCCACGAGCTGCGCGGCTTCCTGGCCCCATCGAATCTCTCCACGGGCCGCCACACCGAGCTGGACGCCGTATTGGTGCGCGCGCGCCCTGGACAAGAACCCGAGCACCCCCACGACATCGCCATTTCGGCCGGCGACGACCGCGCGCCCCGCGCCTTTGCCTTTTCTCCACGCTACCCTGAGCGCCTGATCCGCGACGTGTTGCACGAGCGGCCCGATCTGGCCATTCCCCTGGCGCGGCACATCCAGCCTTTCCGGGCCCCCGTTTCCAGCCGCATCATCAAGAAAATCTCCAAGGAAAACGCTCTCTTCGCCCTGGCCACCGCTCTTCCCGACATCGTGCCGCTGCTTTCGCTCCCGTGGGCCATCGGAGAATTCGCGTCCGATGCCGCCATCCTCACCGCCAACCAGATCCGCATGGCTTTCTTCCTGGCGGCCGCGAATGACCGCGACATCGGATACCGCGAGCAGCGCGGCGAGGTGGCGACCATCATGCTGGGCGCCGTTGGCTGGCGCGCCCTGGCCCGTGAACTGGTGGGCAAAATCCCGATGGGCGGCGGACTTCTGCCCAAAGCCGCGATTGCTTACGCCGCAACTCATGTCGAGGGCCTGTCTCTCGAACGGTATTACCGCATCGGCGCCACCTTCACCCGCAGCGAGCGCCGCATTGCTTACGGCGATGCTCTCGAGCGCGGCAAGACGCTGGCCGGCAGCTTAGTGAATCTGGTCCGCCAGCGTCAACCGGCCGGTTAGCACAGGGATCCCCGCGCTACGACGGCGCAACCTGTATCGCCTCCGCCCCGTCCACTTGATAGACTTGTATTTACAGGAGGACCCACCATGTTCCTGCGCATTGTTACCGTACTCTCAACCCTGGCCTTCATAGCTTCGGCCGATACCCTTACGCTTCGCAACGGCAACACCTTGCGCGGCCAGTATCTCGGCGGCGATTCGCGGCATATCCGTATGGACACCGGCGATCGCGTGGAAACCGTGAACGTGGATGAAATCTCCACACTCGAATTCGGCCGCGGCGAAAGTTCCCGGCGCGAGACTTATCGCGAGCGCGACAACGACGCTCTGCCCACCGCGCCTCCGCCCGAGCCCAATCGCGACCGCGATTACTCCCGCCCTCCGCGCTATTCGAGCGTTCCCGAAATTCCATCGGGCACCCAGATCGTCGTCCGCATGGTGGATGACGTCGATTCCGAGCGCGACCGCACCGGCAAGGATTTCAGAGCGAGCGTCGACGAGCCGGTTCTGGTCAATGGCGAGGTTCTCATCCCGCGCGGCGCCGACGTGTTAGCCCGCCTGGTGGAAGACCGCCAATCCGGCAGGTTCGAAGGCCGCACGGTTCTCACCATGGATCTGGTTCAGGTACAGGTGAACGGCCGCATGGTAGATATCAACACCACCGATGTAACCCAGTCTTCGAGTTCGCGCGGCGCACGCACGGGTAAAGTAGTCGGCGGCACCACGGTGCTGGGCGCCATAGTAGGAGCCATCGCGGGCGGCGGCAAAGGCGCGGCCA
>JAYTVY010000156.1:0-3779 GCA_043743755.1 Bryobacterales bacterium
CTCCATCACCACGTGCCCATCCATCACCAGCGCGTCCTTCACGGTACAGCGCGTGGAGTCTTCGTCGTCCACAATCAGAATACGCAATCTGCGGCGGACGGCGGCCGCTGGACCCAGTACCGGATGCGGAAACTCGGCGTCACTCTGGTGCGGAAATACGGCAATTTCGTCTCCTTCAGCCGCGCAGAAGACGTCCAATTGACGTCCGCGCAGATGCGCCAGCGCGCGAGCCTGCTCCTCCACCCGATCCAGAAACGCATCGTCGTGCATCGGGTCGTGATGGGTCAGCGCAAGCTGGCGCGCGCCCGCGGCCGACGCCAGTTCCACCACGTACTCGAAGGGACTGTGTCCCCAGTTCTTTTTTGCCCGATATTCTTCCGTCGTGTACTGCGCGTCATGAATCACCAGGTCTGCGTCCGCCATGAACGCGGCGTGACGGCGATCGCCCGCGTGTAGGATGGAATCCAGATGGCCGGGCTCCGCATCGCTTCGCCACAGGGTATCGGAAAGTGGCTCATGATCGCACAAGTAAACCACGGAAGCGCCGTCGGCTTCCAGACGATAGCCCAGCGTCATGGCGGGATGGTTCAGATACTGCGCCAGCACGCGGACGCCGTCCATTTCGTACGCACCCTCGCTCAGCTCCCGGTAGACGATAGACGCCGGAAGCTGCCCCAGGTCCACCGGGAAGTAGGTGAACTCCATCTGCCCGGCCAGTACTTTGTCGAGCGACCTGCCGCCGCCGCTGGGCGCGCAGACCGTGAAATGATTTCCCGGCGCGAATACGGGCGCGAAGAACGGGAACCCCTGGATGTGATCCCAGTGCGTATGGCTGAGCAGGATGGTGGCCGCGCTCTGGCGGCCGCGCAGCATCCAATCCGCGCCCAGCAGACGCGCTCCGGTGCCGCAATCGATGATGAACCGCTGCCCGCCGAACGTGGTCAGCTCCACGCAGGAGGTGTTGCCCCCGTAATGTACGGTACCGGGTCCGGGTGTGGCTAGCGATCCGCGGGTACCCCAAAAACGCACTCGCATGCAGGAATCCGAATGGTAACAGCATACCGCGCGCGGTCGGTAACATATAGGGTATGCCGGCTGTCGCCAAAGCGCTCTGTATTTCGATTTGGGCTTTGTGTATGGCTTCGAGCCAAGAAGGCGTGGGACCGCAACCTCCCGTGGTGGATTCTGGACCGCCGCCCTCCGACGCAGTGGTGCTGTTCGGCGGCAAGGGTCTTTCCCAGTGGGTCCACAAAGACGGCCGGCCCGCGCAATGGACCATTCAGAAAGACGCCATGATCTGCAAGAGCGGCAGCGGGGACCTTTACAGCCGCCGCAAGCTGGGCAGCGCGCAGATACACCTGGAGTCTTACGAACCGTTGATGCCCTCCGTGCACGGCCAGGCGCGCGGGAACAGCGGCGTATACATTCAAGGCCGGTATGAGATCCAGGTGCTGGATTCCTATCGCAATCCGACCTATGCCGATGGATCCTGCGGCGCCGTTTATGGCCAGCACGCGCCGCTGGTGAATGCCTGCCGTCCGCCGGAAACGTGGCAGTCCTACGACATCGTCTTTCACGCGCCGCAATGCGAGGGAGGACGCGTGATGCAGCCGGCGACGGTTACCATTCTGCACAACGGAGTGCTGATTCAGGACCACGCGGCGATCCTGAAGCCGACGCCGGGAGGCACGGAGGATAATCCGTGCGATCCGGGACCGCTGATGCTGCAGGATCACTTTCATCCGGATGTAAAACAGACCGAGTTGAGGTTTCGAAATATCTGGTACCGGCCGATCTAGCTATGTATCGGTTTCCTCGAGAAAGCAGCTTTCAAACGCGCTGTCCAGGATTTCGTCGGTGAGCAGGTACGGGCGCTTTTCGAAGTGGATCAGGTCGATGGCGTGTGACAGGACATCGCGCGGGTGGCATCTGCGGAAGCGCTTGCCGGTGTTCCGATAGCGCTTTTCGACGAAGCGCCGCGGGAGTTCCGGGTCGTACGGGAGCTCGCGGGCGGTGCAGTACTGGGCGAAGATGGTCAGGAACTCGTCTTCGTTCGGACTGCGCAACAGCATCTTGTACTGGATGCGGCGCAGAAACGCTTCATCGCCCAGCTGTTCCGGCTGCAGGTTTGTCGAAAAGATCAGGAACGCTTCGAACGGGACGGTCATCTTGCCGCCCGAGTTGAACGTCAGATAATCCACGCGGCGTTCCATGGGAACAATCCAGCGATTGAGCACTTCGGCGGGCGTGCAGCGCTGGCGGCCAAAGTCGTCGATCAGGTAAATTCCGTTATTGGCTTTCACCTGGTACGGCGCGTCGTAGACTTTCGATACCGAGTTAAATGTGAGGTCCAGCATGGACATGCTCAACTCTCCGCCGGTAACCAGGAACGGACGCCGGCACTTCGCCCAGCGCTTGTCGTAAGGCGCCTCCGTGGCGAATACCGATAGCGGCTCATCATCGTCCACCGGCTGGTGATAAATGGGGTCAAACACCTGCACGATGGCGCCGTTGCATTCAATGGCGTGCGGGACGTAGATGCACGAATCGTCCAGGTTTGCCAGGGCTTCGGCCAGGTACGTCTTGCCGTTGCCGGGCTGCCCGTGAATCAGGAATGAATTTCCGGAACTGACGGCCGGTCCGATTTGCGACAGGATACCCGGCGTCACCACCATCTTCCGGTAGGCGTGCGCGAGCGCCTCGCGAGTGAGCCAGCCCGCCTGGCGGCGCTGGTTGCGCACCACCAGCGTGTACTGATACAGCGGAACGGGCGCCGGACCTACGTACTGATTTTTCTCCAGGAACTCGCGGGTGTGCTCGCGTCCGGCATCCGTGAGCGAAAGCACTGACGTGCTGCTGCCCATTCCCAGAGCGCGCTTCACTTGCACGAAATACTGCCGCTTCAAGATCTCGATCAGTTCTTCGATCAGGCTGAACTTCAGGCCCAGGGCGGTGGCCACGTCGCGGCCCAGCTGCTCGCCGCGAAAGTAGAGTACCTTGCAAATCAGCGCTTCGATGATCGAAGGCGCCAGACCGGTTTCTTCGATGGTTTCCGGTACCGGGGGCACCGGCTCTGCGCGCGGCTCCGCCCCCGCGGACGGGGCAGCTTCGAAAATCAGAGGTTGAGGCGTTTCGGGAATTGCCGCAAGCATTGTGAAGTCCGATTCTCTCAACGCAGGCCGCAATCGGCAATGGGATCTTAGTCCCGAATTACTTAGAGAAGTGCTTTAGTCCGCTGGTGCTCTGGGGCCTTAATTCGGTCTCATTCTCCACCATCGCCGCACCGGAACGCCGATAGGACCACTCGGCGCCGGCTAGAATCAGCATCGACGCCAGAAACGCCCACAGCACAATAGTCACCGAATATAGGAAAGGTCCGTACTCGGCCAGCAGTTTGCTCCGCAAAAGGGGCCAGATAAGGAGGTTCACGTACTTGAGCGCCTCCAGCAGCAGTCCTACCACCACTGCCGCGCGCACAATCTCCCGCGCCCGGATCTTGCAATTCGGCAGCAGCCAATAAATCACGAACAGAATGAGCATGGAAAGAGGAACCGCCGCCGCTTTGAGGAACGCGGTTCCCAGAATCCGCGCCAGCATAGCGGTGAAGCCCGGCGCGGACAAGAACTGGGTGTTCAGCGCCGTGAACACAATAGAAATCATGGCGAGCCCGCCGCAGAGAAAAATCAGGAACAGGCTGACCAGTTGATTCTTAAAGTAACTCCGGTCACTGGGGCAGCGCCAAATGCGGTTGAGCGCGATTTCTATGGGCTGGAAGATGC
>JAYTVY010000157.1:0-5141 GCA_043743755.1 Bryobacterales bacterium
AGATTCCGAGCCGCGCCGACTCAGCCGGCGTAATGCCTGAAATTGGGTTCGTTTATGCGAGTAGCTACAGCACCAAAAAGCCGGTCTCCACCGCGTCGCCGACAATCCGGTTCCACATGACGCGGGCCCGGCCGGACGCCGTGTCATGCCGGAAATCCACTTCCTGGCCGTTTTCGAGACGAGCCCAGGCGTGCGCCGCGCGAAATCCGCGCGCGCTGTAGTCCAGTAGCCGGCCTTCGAGATGGCGCGGCGCTGGATCGTCGAACAACAGTGAAACCTCGCCTTCGGCGGGGAAGCGTTCTTCGGCTCTTCGATTGTCAGGCACTTTGACGCGCGGCCTCCATGCCGTACAACTTGAGTTTTCGGCTCAGCGTTCGCCGGGAGATCCCCAGCAGCTCGGCGGCCTGCTGATGGTGACCGTTGGTGCGGTTGAGCACGTCCAGAATCATGCGTTTCTCCATGCCTTCCAGGTTGGAGTCGGACGATTCTGTCGCGGCCGCCACACCATTGAGCCGAGGCCGCTGCATCTCCGGCGAAAGATCCGACCGGCGGATGTCCAGCCCGGGCGCCAGCACGGCGGCTCGCGTGATCACATTGCGAAGCTCGCGGACATTGCCCGTCCAGCTATGCGCCAGAAGGGCTTCCACGGCGCACGACGAAAGCGACGCCGACGGATTTTGCTGGCGCAGAAACAGTTCAGCCAGCGGCGGAATGTCGTCCAGGCGCTCGCGCAACGGCGGCACGCACACCGCGATTTGCGACAAGCGATGATACAGATCGCCCCGGAACTTGCCGGCGCGGCACAGTTCTTCGAGCGGCTGATTGGTGGCCGCAATCACGCGAACGTCCACCGAAACCTTGCGCACGCCGCCCAGGCGATAGTACGGCGCTCCGTCCAGCACCCGCAGAAGCTTCACTTGCATGCGCGGCTCAAGCTCGCCCACCTCGTCCAGGAACAGCGTGCCATGATCGGCCAGCTCGAACAGGCCCGGCTTGGGTGAATCGGCGCCGCTGAAGGCCCCTTTTTCGTAGCCGAACAGCTCGCTCTCCATCAAATGCTCCGGCAGCGCGGCGCAACTTACATCCACCCAGGGCTTGTTGCAGCGCAAGGAATGATGGTGCACGGCGCGAGCCACTACTTCCTTGCCCGAGCCGCTCTCGCCGGAAATCAGCACTGTGGCGTTGGTTTGGGCCACTCGCTGAACAAACGCGAGCAGCTCGCGCATGGTTCGGCTGGCCACCACGGCGGTCATTCCGAGGAAGACCGGCCACTGCGAGACGGTAGCTGTCATTACCATGGATATTTCGGCTGATTAAGGTGAATGGGCCATAGTACCAGCGAACTAAGCATCCACCTTAGCGGAGCGAGCCGCCCGAACCGTGTTGCAATGGATGGTCACGGTGTCCTCAACATTGCGTGCGTAACCGCCCGCCAGTACCACCGCCACCGGCGTACTTAGCCCAAGAACCAGCCGGTCGCGCCGCAACAGGCCATCCATCGTGAGGGCGAGCCCGCCCAGTTGATCGTCATAATATGGATCGGCGCCGGCCAGGTAGAAGATCAGATCGGGTTGAAACTCCACCGCGGTTTCCACCGCAGAGGCAAGGTGCGCAAGATACTCTTCATTGCCTGTGCCATCCGGCAAGTGAATATCCACGGTCGAAGCCGGCTTCTCGCTGGGATAGTTGTTGTACTGGTGCAGCGACAGCGTATACACCGACGGATCGCGCGCGAAGATGGCGGCCGTCCCGTTGCCATGGTGAACATCGCAATCGATCACCATGGCCTTCACCATCGCGCACTCCTCTTGCAGCACGCGAATCGCGACGGCCACATCGTTGATGGCGCAGAACCCTTCTCCATGACCGGGAAAAGCATGATGGAAGCCGCCGCCGATGTTGAAGCCTCGTCCCTCTTGAAGCGCCAGCCGCGCTGCCAGCAGCGTGCCTCCGGTGGCCGTCCAGATGGCCTCGATAGTTTCGGGCGACCACGGAATTTCCAGCCGCGCCCGCTCCGCGTAGCTCAGTGTTCCCGCGTTCAGCCGCTGCACCCAGCCCGGTTCATGAACCAGCAGCGCCTGCCGGTCGGTGATCGGTTCCGGCTCCAGAAAATCGTCTAAGCTTGCCGCGCCTTCGGCCAGCAGGCGCTCGCGCACCAGACGGTATTTTTGCGAAGGAAAGACGTGCTCTCCCAGATTCAGATCGTAACGGGGGTGATAAACGAGTTTCACGACTGCAGCGCTGTGACAATGGCCGAGGCGTAGATATCATCGGCTGAGCAGCCGCGCGAGAGGTCGTTGGCGGGCTTCGCGAGGCCCTGCAGGAACGGCCCAAAGCTGGCTGCGCCGCCCAGACGCTCCACCAGTTTGTATCCGATGTTCCCCGAGGCCACATCCGGAAAAATCAGCGTGTTGGCGCGGCCCGCTACCGGAGATCCGGGAGCTTTCGACTGACCTACAAAATCAACCAGCGCCGCGTCGGCTTGCAGATCGCCATCCACCAGCAGGTGGGGAGCGCGCTCGCGAATGGTGCGCAGCGCCTCCACCACTTTGTCCACCCAGGGATGCCTGGCGCTGCCTTTGGTTGAGAACGAGAGCAGCGCGACGCGCGGCTCCACTTCGAGCAATGCTCGCGTGGTGGCCGCGGAAGCGATGGCGATCTCGGCCAGCTCGGCGGCGGTGGGATCGATGACGATGGCGCAGTCCGCGAACGTGAGGACGCCGTTGTGCCCGAATGCCCGGTCGTGGACGCAGACCAGGAAGCAGCTGGAAACCGTATGCACCGCGGGTGCGGTTCCGATGCAGTGCAAAGCCGCGCGCACAGTCTCGGCGCTGGTGTTCACCGCGCCCCCCACAACGCCATCGGCGTCGCCGGCCGCCACCATCAAGGCCGCGGTATACAAGGGACGGCGCGCGATTTCCGCCGCTTCCACTTCGGTGATCCCCTTGGAGCGCCGCCGCTCAAAGTAAATGCGCGCGTAATTCCGCCGCGCCGCGTCTGGGAATTTAGTGGTGGCATCCAGCAGCACGGGCTCAAGGAGTTGATCGCGCCGCAGCCGCTCAGCCGCTGCGCGCACACGCGGGTCGTCGCCTTCAGGGAAAACGATTCGCTTCTTGACGCCCATACCGCGCAACCGGTTCTTCTGAGTTTCCACAAACGCCGTGGCGGATTCAGGCTGGGACATTCAGGAATTATGATACAAGCATCCCCGTTGCTCGCTTGCGAAGCGCCAGCCAGGCCGGGAATACACTGGGGTTCTCAAGCCAAGTCAACATCCAGAGAAACATCTCTGCTTTGAGCTCGCGCCGCGGGTCCGCTTCAGCCAGTCGCCGCTGCGCCCAGCGCGCCCGGTCCTTGGCTGCGATCACTGTCCGGCGGCACTCGGTGCGGCGCGCCTCGTCCCCGGCGGCGTACTCCCGCTCCAGCGCGAGCAAGGTTCGCTCCAGGTCTTCAAATGTGTCTTGCCGGACGCCTTCTACCAGCGGCGCCAGCGCCACGCCGCTTTCGCGCAGCAAGCGGCGCAAATACTCGTTTGAGACGGGCGCCAGCTCGGCCCGCAGCTCGCTCCAAAGCGCCTCATCGACGCTTGCCGCGTTCCGGCTTTGGAGCGCTGCCCGCAGCCGGGCTGCTTTGGTTTGCGTTCGAGCTGCCATGGCGATATTCCTGGACCGCGCGATCGTGCTCAGCGGCGTTCTTCGAAAAGTGGTGTCCCCCGGAGCCATCCGGCCGCGCGACAAAGTACAGGTACTCCGTTTCGGCTGGGAACAGCGCCGCCTGCAGCGACGCCACGCCAGGGCTCGCGATGGGTCCGGGCGGCAGACCCACGTGCTGGTAAGTATTGTACGGATTCGTGCTGTCGAGATCGGATTGATGGATCACGCCACGGTACCGCCCATCCAGCAGCGCGGCGTAGATGGTGGTGGGATCGCAACCCAGCCGCATTCCCAGTTGCAGACGATTCTTGTACACCGACGCCACTTTGGGGCGCTCCTCCGCGAGACTGGTTTCCTTCTCCACCAGAGACGCCAGCGTCACAACGTCGTGTACGGGCGGCGTATTGGGCGGCTTCTTCAGCTCTTGCCAGCGGCGGCGAAACAGGTCCGTCATCATGCGGCAGAGTTGCGGCGCGGTGGTGGGCCGCGTAAGGCGATACGTGGACGGGAACAGGTAGCCTTCTAGAGTGGTGGCATGCGGCGCAATGTCGCGGACCGACGCTGGATCGCGCGCCGCGTGCAGGAAATCCGCGCTCTTAAGAAATCCAAGCTGCGCCACTATACCCGCGATGTCGAAAATGTTGCTGCCTTCCGGGATCGTGAGCTCGTAGTAAAACACATCGCCGCGCACGATGCGGTCGAAGACCCGCCACACGGAGGCGGCATGATCGAAGCGGTATTCGCCCGCCTGCAATCGGGCGCTGGGCCGCAGCACACGAGCCAGCAGAAACTGCCAGCGATACTGGATTACGCCGGCTGTCTGAAGCTGCGTGGCCATGCCGCCGGTGGCGGTCCCGTGCGGAATGTCCACAATAGTTTCGTTCTGAAAGCCTTGATACGGCGTACTCAGGGACCACGCCACGGCGCCCGCCGCCACCACCGCGAGCAGCGTACAAAACAAGAACAACCGGAACACGCAACCGCCGGCGCGGGATGGGCGGGTTTTCATCGGACTGAATCCAGGTAGCTTTCGAGAAGTATCACGGCGGACAAACGGTCTACGGCCTGGGCGCGCTTGCGGCTGCTGATGCCGCTGTCATGCAGCACCCGCTGGGCCGCCACGGTGGTCAGACGCTCATCCCAGTAGACAATGGAAACCCCCGATGCCGCCCCCAGGCGCTCCGCGAACTCGCGAGTATATTCCGCCTGCCGGCCTTCGTTGCCGCTCATGTGCAGCGGGTTGCCCATCAGGATTTCGGTGACGCCGTGCTCGGAAATGATTCCTGTCATGCGGGCGAGATCCTCTCGAATGTTCGTGCGCTCAAAGGTGGCGAGACCCTGGGCCGTGATGCCCAGCGGATCGCTGAGCGCAAGCCCGATTCGGCGCTTGCCCAGATCCAGAGCCAGAATGCGTCCGGGTTGTGTTGTTAACGTCGCCATCCTCTCTATGATGATAATGAAATGAGTGGACGCGCACACAACACAACC
>JAYTVY010000158.1:0-3959 GCA_043743755.1 Bryobacterales bacterium
CTGATGATCAATCCCCAGCATCTCGATCTTCACCTTCAGGCTCATCTTGTATGAGAATCCAACGCCAAGTTCAGGCTCATCTTGCATGAGACAAGAGTCCGCTCCGGGCCAGCTGATATCCGCCTGCTACAATGGTCTCTTGTCAGGCTCCGGGCTCCGTGCAACGGGCGGCTGTAAACCCCGCCAGGTCCGGAAGGAAGCAACGGTAGCGGCTTAACCCGTGTGCCGCGGATCACCCGGGGTCTGGCAGTTCCATCCGCCCTTCCCATGTATCAAGTCATCGCTCGCAAGTACCGGCCCCAGACGTTTTCTGAGCTGATCGGCCAGGAACACGTCCGCACCACCATTGAGAATGCGATCACGCAGAATCGCATCGCGCACGGCTACATTTTTTCGGGCCAGCGCGGCACCGGCAAAACCACGGTGGCGCGCATCTTGGCCCGCTGCCTGAATTGCATCGACGGGCCCACCATCAAGCCCTGCGGCAAGTGCGCCAGTTGCCTGGAAGTCACCGCCGGCAACGCAGTGGATGTGATCGAAATCGACGCGGCTTCGAATCGCGGCATCAACGAAATGCGCGAGCTGCGCGAAAATATCCGCTATCGCCCCGCGCGCGACCGCTATAAGGTCTTCATCGTCGATGAAGCGCACCAGATCACCAACGAAGCTTTCAACGCGCTGCTGAAGACGCTGGAGGAGCCTCCCGAATGGGTAGTGTTCCTGCTCTGCACCACCGCAGTCCATAAGATCCCCACCACCATCGCATCGCGCTGTCAGCAGTTCAGCTTCCGGTCCGTCGATTTCGCCGAGATCGTCGATCGCATGGCCTGGATCTGCGGGCAGGAAGGCATTGAAGCCGACGCCGAAGCGCTGGCTGCGCTGGCCCAGGCCGGCGAAGGCAGCGTCCGCGATTCGCTTTCCGCGCTGGACCAGGCCATCGCGTGCTGCGGCGCGAAGCTGGATCCCGTGGAGGTCCGCAACCTGCTCGGCATGTTCTCGCTGGATTCGCTGCATCAGGTTACGCAAGCGCTGGCCGGCGGCGATCCGCGCCGCATGCTCGACATCGTTCTAGAGCTCGAGCGCAATGGACGCAACCTCCAGCACTTCTGCCGTGAGCTGGCGCGCTACTTCCGGAATCTTCTGGTGGCGAAGCTGGCCGGTTCCAATACGCTGCTGATCGCCGCATCCCCGCGCGAGCAGGAACGCCTCGCCGAAATCGCCGCCGGCTTTACCGAAGAGGATCTGACGCGCTATCTGCAGCTCACGCTCGATCTTTTCCAGGATCTGCAGACTTCCCTGCAGCCGCGCCTGCATATCGAAATCGGACTGGTCCGGCTGGTGCAGCTCGGCAAGCTGCTGCCCATTGAGGAAGCCCTCGCCAGTCTCGGCAAGCCGGGCCCGGTGGCTGCTCCGAAAACCGAGAAGGCCCCCCCGCCGCCCGCGCCCGCCGCCCGCACCGGTCCCTCGCCGTTTGAACTCGACAGCGCCAAGAAATCATCCCCGGAACCCATCTCCGATTGGAAGCAGTCCATCCACGATGCGCTCACCGGGCTCGGCATGACCTTTACGGCCGATGCCGTTGAGCATTCCAGCGTAGTGGAATCCGCCGGCGAGCTGCGCTTCACCACGCCTCCGGATTTCGCGCCCTTGCTGAACGAAAAGGATCTGCAAAAGGCGCTTCAAAAACTCGGGACCCGGCCCATGCGCATAAAGATCGCCTCCGGTCAGCCGGGCGTCCAGGCGAGCGCCCCGTCCTCCGCCGCGAAGCCGGCGGCGAAAGACGAAGTCTCCGAGCGCGCCCTCGGCCATCCCGAAGTCCAGCGCTTTCAGGAGCTTTTTCCGGACTCCCAGGTCCGCGCCGTGCGAAATCTGAAAGAATAGGCAGAGCTATGAAACTACCCGGAAACATGCAGTCCATGATGAAGCAGGCCGAGCAGATGCAGAAGAAGCTGCAGGAAGAGATCGCCCTCATCCGCGTGGAAGCTTCGGCCGGCGGCGGCATGATCACCGTCAAAATGGACGGCAAGAAAAACGTGCTGTCCGTGCGCATCGATCCGGAAGTGGCCGGCGACGTCGAAATGCTGCAGGACATGGTGATGGCCGCCTTCAACGAAGCCGCCAAGCGCGTCGACGAAGAGACGCAACAAAAAATGGGCGGCCTTCTCGGCGGCATGGGCTTGCCCCCCGGCTTGCTGTAACGAGCGCGGATGCCCGACTTCGCCGAGCCGCTCGCCCGCCTGATCCAGGAGTTCAAACGCCTCCCCGGAGTCGGCCAGAAATCCGCCCAGCGTCTCGCCTTTCACGTGCTCAGATCCCCGCGCGAAGACGCCCAGCAGCTCGCGCAGGCCGTGCTCGACGTCAAGGATAAGCTCGGCATCTGCGACGTCTGCAATAACATCAGCGATTCCGACTTGTGCAATTTCTGCCGCGATCCCCACCGCGATGCTTCAGTCCTGTGCATCGTGGAAGAGCCGCACAATATTCTGCCCATCGAAACCACGCGCCAGTTCGAAGGCCGCTATCACGTTCTGCACGGCTCCATCTCCCCGCTGCGCGGCATTGGCCCAGAGCAGCTGCGCATTAAGAACCTGCTGGAGCGCCTCGCCGCTGGGGACGTACAAGAGATCATCCTCGCCACCAACCCCACCGTGGAAGGCGAGGCCACCGCCGTCTACCTCTCGCGATTGCTAAAGCCCCTCGGCGTCAAGGTCACCCGCATCGCCATGGGAATACCGGTGGGCAGCGACCTCGAGTTCGCCGACGAGGTGACCATGAGCAAGTCGCTGGAGAACAGGCGGGAGATGTAGTGTCCGTCAGCCTTTTGGCCTTTACCTAAGGCCTCCACCTTAGTACCCCCCAAAAACACTACTAACCGCTACCTGGTAGCATGTAGGCCCTCACCAGGTCTTCCGATGTATGGCCTGGGGTGAGCTCCGCATCGTCATGAAGACATTTGGCAAGTATCAGATCCTTGAGGAGATCGGTTCCGGCGCGGCGGGCGTCACCTACCTCGCCCGCGACCCGTTTCGGAATCGCGAATTCGCGTTGAAAGTGCTCAACGCCGCTCCCGCCGCCGATTCGGCCAGGAAGGAAAAGCTCTGTCGCGACCTCGCGGCCGCCGCGGAGCTCCGGCATTCCCATATCGCCGCTATCTGCGACCTGGGTGAAGTGGACGACGCCATCTACATCGCAACCGAACTTCTTGCGGGCGACGGCCTGGATCGCCACTTTCGCGACCGCCGCGATCTGCCGCTTCCCCAGAAACTCAAGCTGATGGCTCAGGTTGCCGAAGGACTCACCTTCGCGCACTCCATGGGAATCGCGCACGGCAACCTCAAACCCAGCAATGTCTTTGTAGTGGCCAAGGACGCCAGGATTCTGGATTTCGGACTTGCCGGGGCGGTCTCGGGAGGCTTTCCAAATTATCTGTCGCCGGAGCAAGTGCTGGGACAGCCGTTCGACGCGCGATCGGATGTGTTTTCCTGCGCCGCTATTCTCTACGAATTGCTCGGCGGCGCGTATCCGTTTCAAGCTCAGCCGGGCTTGATCCCGCGCCAGATCGTCCACGCCGAACCCGAGCCGTTGCGCAACCTGGACCCGCGAGTCCCGGAAGAACTGGAGCAGCTCCTGGCCCACGCTCTGAAAAAGAACCCCGAGCAGCGCCTGGAAACCGCGGACCAGTTCGCTTCCGCCCTGTACACCATCGCCCGCGATTTCCAGAACGGCCGCCCCTCGCGCCCCGCGTCCAAGCCAGTCCAAACCACCTCGGCGCCGCCCCCCGAAATCCCCGAACCCCCGCCCGCCACCTCCGCCCCGGCAACGGAACCGCGCCCGTCAGGAAGCGCACCGCCACCCCCAAGCGTTACCTACATCGCCGTACACCCGCCCACCCCGGCCGCCGCCTCCGTTGCGCCCCCGGCCCCCATATCCGCCTCCGTCTCCACCCCCGCCCCCGTACC
>JAYTVY010000159.1:0-3225 GCA_043743755.1 Bryobacterales bacterium
CCGAGCCGGGATGGATCGAAGCGTTGCTCGGAGCTTTGGAGCGCCGGCCGGATTGCGGAATGGCGGCTTCGAAAATCCTGGTCTATGAGGACCCCGGCAGAATCGATAAGGCCGGGCATTTGATTTACCCGGACGGCCAGAATCGCGGCCGAGGCACGGGAGAGTTAGACTCGGGGCAGTATGATCGGGTCGAAGAGGTACTATGGCCCGATGGATGCGCGGCAATGTATCGCCGCGCCATGCTGAATGAGATTGGAGGCTTCGACGAAGACTTCTTCGCATATGCCGATGACGCCGAACTCGGGCTGCGCGCCCGGATCGCCGGCTGGACATGTATCTACATGCCCACTGCCGTGGTCCGGCATCATCGCGCTGCAACCCTGGGCTTGCTCTCCGGCCAGCGCCTCGAACTCATTGAGCGGAACCGCGTCCTCCTGGTCGCCAAGCTGTTCCCGTGGAGTCTGCTATGGCTGAACGGCCTGTATTACCTACTCCGGCTGGCGGCGGGATTGTGGGCGGCGGCGCGCAACAAGGGCGAGTCGCGCCAATACCCGGGCATAGCGGGCAAGCTGCGAATGGGAATGGCGTTGCTCCGGGGAGACTGGCAGGCGCTGAAGGCGCTGCCCCGGATGTTGCGCAAGCGCCGCTCCTTGCGAGCGATCCGCAAGCTGACTCCAGCCCAGGTGAAGCAACTGCTGCTGCGGCACCGGATTCCGCTTCGTCAGCTAAGCGAGCAGTCCAACTAAACACCGAGTGCCCCGGTTGTGGCAATCCCGGCGTGCGGACGCTGTTCCGCGCCGGAGACCGCCTGTATCGCACCACGGACAAGAATTTCTTCGTGGTGGAATGCAAGGCTTGTCACCTGATGCGTCTGGAGCCTCGCCCCACCGCCGAAGAGCTGAAGCAATATTATCCCGCCAACTACTGGTATTCCCCCGAGCCCTCCATGGCTGCGCGCCTCGAAGAAAGCTGGCGCCGGTTCGTCCTGCGCGACCACGTAAATTTCGTGGCGCGCGCCTTGCGTGAATCCGGCGCCGATGGCATCGTGCTCGACGTGGGCTGCGGCGGCGGGCTGTTCCTGAACCTGCTGCGCCAGCGCGGATTCGGCGTGCTGGGCCTGGAAGCGTCGAGCGATGCCGCCCGCGTGGCTTGGAAACACAACGGCGTCGCCGTGGTATGCGGCGATCTGGCGCGTTCCCCGGTGCTGCGCGGATCCTGCGCGGCGGTCACCATGTTTCACGTTCTGGAACACCTGGAGGACGCCGTCGGATATTTACGCACCGCGCGCGATCTGCTGCAGCCCAATGGCCGGCTGATTGTCCAGGTGCCCAATGCTTCCTGCTGGCAGTTCCTCTTGTTCGGCGAATACTGGAACGGCGTCGACGTTCCGCGTCACCTGGTGAACTATCGCCAGCGCGATATAGAGAGCCTGCTCGACTACTGCGGATTTCGCGTGCTGCGAAGCAAGCATTTCTCGCTGCGCGACAACCCCGCGGGCTTCGCCACCAGCGTCGCGCCCGGTTTGGACCCCATGGCCCGCCGTGTGCGAGGGATTAAGGAATCCCCGGCCCTGCGCCTGTTCAAGGATCTGGTCTACTTCGGAATTCTGGTTGGTTCCATTCCATTCACCATGTTTGAGGCGGCTTGCGGCGCCGGGTCCACCATCATGCTGGAAGCGGGCAAGAAGGATTGACCCATCCCGCCATCCAGCGGCGCTTACCCCGTTTTCTCCGGCGCTACGTGCTGCACTTTGAAGCCGCGATTGACGACGCCGTAACCCTGTTCGCTTCCGGGCTGCCGCCGGACGCGCGTATTCTGGATGCGGGCGCAGGCGAGTGCCGGTACGCTTCAGCTTTTTCGCGGCAGCGCTACGTCTCCGTGGATCTCGCTGTGGGCGACACGGCCTGGAATTACGCCAAACTGAACGCGGTGGCCGATCTTGCGTCGCTGCCGTTCCCCGATTCAAGTTTCGACGCCGCGTTGAACATCGTTACGCTCGAGCATGTCCGTGATCCCGCCCGCGCGCTGTGCGAGATGGCCCGCACGCTAGCGCCCGGCGGCCGCCTGCTGCTGGTGGTTCCGCATGAGTGGGAGGTCCATCAGGCGCCGCACGACTATTTTCGCTACACGCGCCACGGCGTCGATTATCTGCTGGGCCAGGCCGGATTCGGCCACTGGGACATCCAGCCCGCGGGCGGTTATTTCCGTCTGCTGGCCCGCCGGCTGCTCAACGGACTGCAATTCTTTCCCGGCTTGCTGGTGATACCCGCCGCGCTGTTCCTGGTTCCGCCCGCGCTGGTTCTTCCGCTGTTCGATTCCCTGGACCGCCAGCGGAACTTTACACTGGGGTATATATGCGTCGCCACCAAGCCCTCCTGATATTGTGGGCCTCCGCCGCCTGCGCCTGTGCCGCCGACTTCAGCGGGACCGCCGCCCTCGAATTCACGCGCAAGGCGGTTGCCTTCGGACCGCGCCCGCCCGGATCGGCCGCGAATCTCAAGCTGCAGGAGTATATCCAGGGGCAATTGAAAACGCTCCGCTGTACGGTGTCTTTGGATGCTTTCACAGCGTCCACGCCGGTGGGTCCGGTTCCAGTCAGGAACATCATCGCGAAGTTTTCGGGCAGCACGGGCCGGTCCATCGTATTCACGGGGCACTTCGATACCAAGTCCATGCCGGGGCGAAATTTCGTCGGCGCCAACGATGGCGGCGCGTCCGCCGGCCTGCTGCTTGAGCTGGCCCGCGCGGTGAATCGCGTGCCGCATAAGGACGATGTTTATGTCGTGTGGTTCGATGGCGAGGAGGCGTTCGGTCCGTGGTCCAGCTCGGATGGCATCTACGGCAGCCGCCATCTGGCCGACAAGTGGGCCGCCGCCGCGCTGCTTTCAAAGATTAAGGCGCTCATCAACGTCGACATGATCGGCGATAAGGACCTGGGCATTCTTCAGGAAGGCAATTCGTCTTCCGCGCTCCGGGAGCTGGTGTGGAAGGCAGCCGCGGATCTCGGCTACGGCAAATATTTCCTCAACTCCGGCTTCGCCACCGAAGACGACCACATGCCGTTCCTGCGCTACGGTGTGAACGCGCTGGACCTTATCGATTTCGATTACGGGCCGGACAATGCCTACTGGCACACCGAGAAGGACACCATGGACAAGCTCAGCGCCAACAGCTTGCAGGTGGTGGGGAGCGTGTTGATGGAGACCCTGCGGAGACTGGAAAAGC
>JAYTVY010000160.1:0-2789 GCA_043743755.1 Bryobacterales bacterium
CCGAGGGAACTTACCATTGTCCATATCGCCGGCAATATCGACCCGTCGCAGCTGAGCGATCTGGGCGGGCGCTGGCACATTCCACGGATCGAGGTGCGAGCTGGAACGGGAACGCGGAGGCCGAGATGACCACGAGGCTGCTGGCAATGCTGGTGGTATCGATGGGCGCCGGCTTCGCCGGGGACTGGGAGTTTGACCGCGTGGTAAAGGCAATCGAATCGCATTACGGGACGCACCGCACCCACGTTCCGTTCATCGGTCTTGCGAGTTTCGTGGTTAACGTGGCGCATCCGGCCGGCGCCAGCGGGTTCAAGCTGGCTGTGTTTGAGAACTTGCGGGCTGCGCGGGGAGATCGGGATCCGGGCGAGTTGGATCGCTTCATGGACAGTCTGGAGAGCGGCGGCATGCGCCGCGTGGTGCGCGCGCGATCCCGCAAGGACGGCGACTCGACATACATCTATGTGGGGGAGGTTTCGAACTCGACCAGGATGCTGATTGCCAATTTCGAACGCGAGGAAGCAACCGTGATTCAGGTGAAGGTGAACATAGAGACACTACTGAAGACAATTGAGGCGCCGGAACATGCTGGGAAGCAGTTCGGCGATCGCTGATTTACCGGCGGGGTGAGGCTAGCGCTGGCAATGCGGGCAATAATGAGTGCCGCGCTGGGAAATCACGATTCGACGAATTGACGCCGCGCAGCGGGAGCACTTTTCGCCGGCGCGGCCATAAACCTGATGCATGAGCTGGAAACTGCCGCGGTTGCCGTCGGCGTCGACGTAATCGGAGATGGAGGAGCCTTTGCCGAGGATGGCGGCTTTGAGGATGTCGACGATGGATGCGTGGAGGCGCGTGGCGCGAGCCTTGCTTAGCCGGGATGCAATGACGCAGGGGTGGATGCGCGCTTCCCAGAGGGCCTCGTCGGTATAGATGTTGCCGAGGCCGCGCAGGAAGGTCTGGTTAAGCAAGAGCGGCTTAATGCGTGAATGGCGCTTTTTGAGACGCGCCAGGAATTCCGGCAGCGCGATGGCGAGAGCGTCGGGACCCAGCAAGCCCGCGCGCTCGGGTAACTGCAGGCTCCACTCGATGCGGCCGAAGTGGCGGATGTCGTCATAGACAAGGAGACCGCGGTCAAGATCGAAGACGGCGCGCGCGTAGGGGCCCGGGTCGGCATTGAAGAGGAGCTTGCCGGTCATACCCAGGTGGATGGTTAACACGCCGCGATCTAGCGCCAGCACAATGAACTTGCCGTGGCGGGTGACGGAATGGATGCGCTGATTGCGCACGCGCGCGGCAAGATCCTTAAAATCCTGGCGGACGACGAAGCGCGAGGAAAAGTGCGCGTGCACGATGCGGCGGCCCGTTAGCTTGGGAGCCAGGGAACGGACTACCGTTTCTACTTCAGGAAGCTCAGGCATCAGGCCGCGGCTTCGGGGTCAATGTAGATGTCACCGTCTTCTATCTTCACGGGATAGCAGGGGAGCTTGACGGCGGGATCGTAGTCATTTTCGCCGGTGCGGCAGTCGTATGACCACTCATGCCAGGGGCAAACCACGATGTTATCGATCAGATTGCCTTGTCCGATGGGGCCGCCGGCGTGCGGGCAGGTGCCCCAGAGCGCGTGCACTTCGCCGTTGTGATTGCAGAGGGCGTAAGCGTCGTCGCCGAGGATGACTTCGGCGACTGTGCCGGGCGGGAGGGCGGCGAGGGAGGCGACTTTGACGAAAGGCATCTCCTTGTTTTTAGCATGCGGCGCGACAGGCCGGAGGCCTGTCCCACGTTGCTTATTGGGCGGCGGGTTGCTAACCTGCCCGACATGTGCAAGCGGATTTTCTTTCTGGTAATGGTCGCTGTGATGCTGGGGGGGTGCAGGCAGGAGACCAAGAAGACGGTGGGGGTGGTGCCCAAGGGGTCAAACCATATTTTCTGGCAGACGGTGCATGCGGGGGCGGTGAAGGCGGCGAGGGAGGCGGGACTTGAAGTGGAATGGAACGCCCCGGCGCTGGAGATCGATTCGAGCCGGCAGATCGCGATTGTGGATTCGATGATCAACCGGCGTCTGGCGGGCATCGTGCTGGCGCCGGTGGACAAGATCGCGCTGGTGGGCGTGGTGGAGCGCGCGTCGGCCGCGGGAGTTCCGGTGGCGATTTTCGATTCGGGAATCGATACGGAGAAGCGGATCTCGTATATCGCGACAGATAATCTGGAAGGCGGACGAATGGGAGCGCGGCGGCTGGGGGAGCTGCTGGGCGGCAAAGGCAAAGTGGTAACGATTGGATTTCAGCCGGGGAGCGCGTCGACCATGGATCGGGAGCGCGGGTTCGAAGAAGAGATGAAGGCGAAGTTTCCGGGGATCATGGTGCTGCCGCTCCAGTTTGGGATGGCGAACCGCGCGAAGGCGATGGCGGTGACCGAGAACGTGCTGTCGGCGCATCCGGATCTGGCGGGGCTGTTCGCCGATAATGAATCGAGTTCGGTGGGGGCGGTGCAAGCTGTGAAGTCGCGAAACAATCGCGGAGTGAAGATGGTGGCCTTCGACGCGAGTGAGCAGCTGATAAACGACTTGAAGGAGGGATGGATCGATTCACTGATTGTGCAGGATCCGTTCCGCATGGGTTACGAAGCGACGCGCGCGGTGGCGCAAAAACTGCGCGGGGAAGCGCCGACGGCGAAGATGGATTCGCCGGCGCGGCTGGTGAAGCGCGAAGATCTGGACAACGTTGAGGTAAAGGCGCTGCTGTTTCCGGATCTGGGGCCGTGGCTGAAGTAGTGACCGGGCCTGACATTTC
>JAYTVY010000161.1:0-6672 GCA_043743755.1 Bryobacterales bacterium
CCCGCAATCGCCCCCACCACCAGAAAAGGCTCCTCCCCAGACACCACCTTATCCGGCAGCGGACCATCCGGCGGCTCATGCGATAAATCCTCTTCGCAAGCGAAAAATCTCACGAACGCGCGGCGTTTTAGAGTGACGTGATCGCGCATGGTGCCGGCCAGCGCGGGGAATCGCGCTTCCAAGGCAGCCAGCACCGAGTTCTGCGTAACCGGGCCCTCAATGTCGAGGGTAACTTCGCCGCTCACCTTCGCCAGCGTTCGCAGATGCGCCGGAAGTATCACCCGGATCATGGCAGCGTCTGCACCTCAACCGAGACCACCGCCGGAAGATCGCGCACGATGGGCTTCCAATTGTCGCCCGCGTCCGGCGACATGTACACCTGCCCCCCCGAGGTTCCGAAATATACGCCGCAGGAATCCAGCGCATCCACGGCCATGGCGTCGCGCAGCACGTTCACGTAGCAATCGCTTTGCGGCAGGCCTTTAGTGAGCGCTTCCCATTCGTCTCCACCCGTGCGGCTGCGATACACGCGCAGCTTTCCCTCGGGCGGATAATGCAGCCCATCGCTGGTGATAGGAACCACGTAAATGGTTTCCGGCTCATGCGCGTGAACCTCTATGGGGAATCCGAAGTCCGTCGGCAGATTCCCGCTGATCTCGCGCCAGGATTCGCCGGCGTCGTCGCTGCGCATCACGTCCCAGTGTTTCTGCATGAACAGCACGTTCGGACGCGACGGGTGCATCGCGATCCGGTGCACGCAGTGGCCCACCTCGGCCGTCGGGTCCGGGATGTATTCCGAGCGCAATCCTTGGTTGATCGGCTTCCACGTTTCGCCGGCATCGTCAGAGCGAAAAGCGCCCGCCGAGGAGATGGCAATGAATATCCGCTTCGGGTCCACCGGATCCAGAAGGATCGTGTGCAGGCACAGCCCGCCGGCGCCCGGCTGCCATTGCGGGCCCGATCCATGGCCGCGCAATCCTGGCAGTTCCTGCCAGTTCTGGCCGCCATCGGTAGTACGAAAGATTGCGGCGTCTTCCACCCCCGCGTAGACCGTCTCCGGATCGGTGAGCGAGGGCTCCAGATGCCACACCCGCTTAAACTCCCAGGGATGCGGCGTGCCGTCATACCACATGTGCGTACCAGCGACGCCTTCATACGCGAACTTGTTGCCCACCGGCCCCCACGTGACACCGCCATCTTCCGAGCGCTGGATCACCTGCCCAAACCACCCGCTCGATTGCGACGCATACAGCCGGTTCGGATCGGCGGGCGATCCCTTGACGTGATAAATCTCCCAGCCCGCGAAATGCGGCCCGCTGACCTCCCATTGTTCGCGCTTGCCATCCGACGTCAGCACAAACGCCCCCTTGCGCGTGCCAACCAATACCCGAACCTTGCTCATTGTTGGTCTCCACTTGACAGGATAATCCGAATTGTTGGGCAGGTTTAGAAACCTGCGCCCACCCTACATCAAGTGATGACGTTGACCCAAACGGAACCGTATCCGGTCAATCTCCTGAAGCGGCTTCAGAAAATCCGGCTCCGATAGCGGCCACAATTGGGCCGGCGGAGCCTTGGACCCGCTGGCCAGCAGCAGGCAATTCACGGCGCGGCGCGCGGCTTCGTTCGCGCCTTCCATTGTCGCCAGATCCGTGTAGGTGCGCACGTAATCGGAAGCCAGAAACAAGTTCGGCAATTCCACTTGCGCTTCCGGTCTGTACTTCAATGACCCGGCGGTGTTGACCAGCAGCGGCTCCAGGTTGGCTGCCCGCGTGGGATTCGGAAATTGTATATCGGGATCCAGGAACCACGCCGCCAGGTCCGCATCGTCTATCGAAATCTGGTGCTGTTTCAACTGCGCCCACACCTCGTCCTTAATCTCCTGCGCGCTGCATTCCAGCGCGGGCTTGTTGTACAGCACGCCGGCCGCCTCCCACTCGGAAATGTCCACCGAGAGAATTCCTTGCACGCCGCCATCGCCCAGCCTCGAAAAATCGATGCCGGTCCAGAACTGTCGCTGGGAAATCGAAGTGAGCGCCCAGGGCGAGTTCAAATAAATCGCGTGCCCGTATGCCAGTGGAACGTCCCGCCGCAAATAGAATTGAATCCCGTTCATCCAGCGCGTGCGAAGCTGGCCCAGGTTCGCCATGGAGGGCGCGGCCGCTTTCAATTCATCGGTCAGCAGCGTGGTCATTACTTCCACGGGCAGCGCCGCGATGTAGTAATCCGCTGCGATATCCACGTTATCCGCGCGGATCCGCTGAACCCGTCCACTCCCGGTTTCGATGGCATTCACTCGGACTCCGCGATGGAAGCGTACGCCCTTGCTGCCCAGCCAATCCACCCAGGGGTCCAGCCAGACGTCGTTGGTCGGCCCATTCAGCAACCGGTCGAATACCAGATCGGGGCCCACCAGACCATACAACAGCTGCAGCAAGATGTATCCCACCGTGCGAGTGCTGCTCTCTTGCGCGCGCATCGCCACCAGGGAACGCGTCAGTCCCTGCCCCAGATAAGCCTGGTAAATCTCCGACATGCCCGCGGCTGCAATAAAATCCCACCACTTCAGGTCTTCGTACTCGGCCACGCGGCGCTCCTGGCAGCTGGTGGCCAGCACCAGCAGACGGTTGACGAAGAAAGCCACCTCTAGCGGAGGAACACCCAGCGGCGTGAACAGATCACGCAGGAAAACCTCCAGATCCTCCAGATTTCGCGCCAGGCGCGCCACCGCGGTAATCGACGGCTGATCCGCACGCGCCAGCAGGATGCGCGTTGCGACGACGAGATTGTTGTAGACGCTGCTGTGATCGCCGTATGGAATCCGCTGCATGGTGTCGGTGACATGTTTGTAGAATCCGGGAAAGAATCGAAACCCGTGCTCGCCCGGTAAATCGCGGCGTCCGCCGGTTCCCGACCCCGCGACCGGAATACTGCGAGCCTTGCCGCCCAGCACCGGCTGGCTCTCGTAAACATCCACGCCAAACCCGCGCTCCGCCAGTTCATGCGCGGCGCTCAGCCCCGCAACCCCTCCTCCGAGGATCGCAACGTTCGGCACAGCCGGTATTGTACCCGCGCGCGAATCCGCGCGAGACATCCCGCAAGTTTCACCGCTAAGCTCTTCGCAACAGGCTTATAATTGGGGGGATGACCAACAAGTCCAACTGGCGGCCCCTGGCCCTCTCTTTGACCGCGCTGGGCGCCATCGCCCGCCTGCTTCCGCATCCTCCCAACTTCGCGCCCGTCGGCGGCATGAGCTTGTTCGCCGGCGCGCGGCTGCCCGTCTGGCAGGCGTATCTAGTGCCGCTGGCGCTGATGGCCATCACCGACCCAATCCTGAACGCGTTCTATGGCTACCGCGCGATGACTGTGTACCAGCTTTTCACCTACGCCGCTTTCATGATCGCGGTCTGGATCGGACGCCGCTTGCAATCCACCGAAAGCCCCTGGAAGATCGGAGCCGCCGTGCTGGCTTCCAGCGTCCAGTTTTTCCTCATCACCAACTTCGGCGCATTCCTGCGCGATTATCCGCATACTTTCAGCGGACTGGCTGCCTGCTACGCCGCCGCCATCCCGTTTTTCGACCGCACGCTTTTGAGCGATGCGTTCTACGCCGGCGCGCTGTTCGGTCTGCACGCGGTTCTTAGCCGCGTGGCCACCCGCGAACGCGTAGCCGCCACCGCTTGATTAAGGAGAACAGATCCCATGCAGAAACTGATTGTCGTTGTGTGCGCGGTGCTCGCCATCGCAGGCGCGGCCATGCTGATGGCCGCCGCCAAACCCAAAACCGTGATCCATATCATCACCGTGCAGTGGAAGGCCGACGCCACGCCCGCCCAGATTGACAAAGCTCTCAAAGCCGCCGAAAACATGAAGTACGCCGGCCTGAAGAATGTCTGGACCAGGCCCATCAAGATGCAGTTGCCCGAAGGCTACAAGAACATCATCGTGATGGAGTTCGAGAGCGAGCAGGCGCTCAAGAGCTACGCCGATAGCGACGCGCAGAAGGCGTTCTATGAAGCCTACATGCCGGTCCGCGAAGAGAGCCGGACGCACGACGTCACCAACTGACCGGGGATTGCTCAGCGGGTCATGGACATACTGCTGAAGGATCTGCAGTAGCCACGCTCGCGTTGGGAATCGGCGCTAATACAGCCATTTTCACGGTGGTGAATGCAGTATTGCTCCGCCCGCTTGCCAGGAGTCTCGTCCCCGCCGCCGATTTCCTGGACTGGAAAGCTTCCGCCCGCGGTTTCTCAGGAATGTCCGCGCTGGAGTATGTGGGTTTCAGCTACGCGGAGAAGTCGGGAGCGATTCGGGTGGAAGGGGTAGCCGTCACCCCTGATTTCTTTTCGGTGGTGGGCGCTACGCCGCTGCTGGGCCGCGACTTTCTTCCGGAAGAAGCTCAACCCGGCCGGGATGACGTGGTGATGGATCAGCGAGACGCTATGGCGCAATTCCCTGGGCGGCAACCCGGCCATCCTGGGTAGCAGCATCCGTCTGAACACCCCCTCCAACCACGCCACCCCCTCCAACAACGGACCCCACACACGGTGCCGCGCCCGCCAGGAGGCGCACCGACAACCTCAAACCCCGTCCCACTCCTATAACCGTATCCACCCCACCTTCCACAACCCGCCCCGCCAGCACCCGAAGTGGATACTGGTTATAAAGGACCCCCTCCCAATGCGCGACCCCGCCGACACCGCCGACACCGCCCCGCTTTCGCCCGGCGAACTGCATAACATCAACGCATGGTGGCGAGCTGCCAACTATCTCTCCATCGGCCAGATCTATCTCTACGACAATCCGCTCCTCCGCGAACCGCTGAAGATCGAACACGTCAAGCCCCGACTGCTCGGACATTGGGGCACCACGCCCGGCCTCAACTTCGTTTACGTACACTGCAACCGCATCATCAAGAAGCACGGTCTGAATTGCATCTACATCGCAGGACCGGGCCACGGCGGGCCGGGTGTCGTCGCCAATACTTATCTGGAAGGAACCTATAGCGAGGTCTATCCACATATCCCGCGCACCGAAGCGGGGATCAAACGCTTGTTCAAACAGTTTTCGTTTCCCGGAGGAATTCCCAGCCACGTCGCTCCGGAAACTCCCGGATCCATTCACGAGGGCGGCGAGCTGGGCTATTCATTGCTGCATGCCTACGGCGCTGCTTTCGACAATCCCGGCTTGCTGGTCTGCTGCGTGGTTGGCGACGGAGAGGCCGAGACCGGACCGTTGGCCGCCAGCTGGCACTCCAACAAGTTCCTCAACCCCGCGCGCGATGGCGCCGTGCTCCCCATTCTGCACTTGAATGGCTACAAGATCGCGGGCCCCACCGTGCTCGCGCGCTTGACCGATGAAGAGCTGGGAGATCTGTTGCGAGGCTTCGGCCACGAACCGTACTTCGTCGAGGGTCACGAACCGGAGACCATGCACCAGACCATGGCCGCCACCCTGGACGCCATCGTCGCTGAAATCCAGCAGATCCAGCACGACAATCGCGTGAAGGGCTTTCAGACCCGTCCTCGCTGGCCGATGATCGTGTTACGCACGCCCAAAGGCTGGACCGGCCCGAAGATTGTAGATGGAGTTCAGATAGAGGGCACCTTCCGCGCTCATCAGGTCCCGCTCGCGGACATGTCGAAGCCCGGGCATCTCAAGATCCTGGAAGATTGGATGCGCGGTTACAAACCCGAAGAGTTATTCGATGCGGGCGGCGCGCTGCGTCCCGAGATCGCATCGCTGGCGCCTCAGGGCGCCAGCCGCATGAGCGCCAACCCAGTCGCCAACGGCGGTCTGCTGCTGCGCGATTTGGAATTGCCCGATTTCCGCGATTATGCCGTCGAGGTCCCAAAGCCCGGAGTCAGCACGGCTGAGGCCACCCGAGTGATGGGCCAGCTGTTGCGCGATGTGATGAAGGTGAATGCTCCCCACCGGAATTTCCGTGTGGTTGGCCCCGATGAAACCACTTCGAACCGTCTGGATGCTCTCTTCCAGGTGACCACACGCGAATCCACCGCCAGGATCCTGCCCACGGACGACCATGTTTCGCCCGACGGCCGCGTTATGGAAGTCCTCAGCGAGCACATGTGTCAAGGCTGGCTGGAAGGCTATCTGCTCACCGGACGGCATGGCTTCTTCTCTTGCTATGAAGCGTTTATCCACATCGTCGATTCCATGTTCAACCAGCATGCGAAGTGGCTCAAGACCACACTGCATATTCCATGGCGCGTGCCTATCGCTTCGTTGAACTATTTGCTCACTTCGCACGTCTGGCGGCAGGACCACAACGGTTTCAGCCATCAGGACCCCGGTTTCATAGACCATGTGATCAACAAGAAGGCCGACATCGTCCGCGTTTATCTGCCACCCGACGCCAACACGCTGCTCTCTGTAACCGACCACTGTCTGCGCAGCCGCAATTACGTCAACGTCATTGTGGCCGGGAAACAGCCCGAGCTGCAATGGCTGGATATGGATTCGGCCATCCGCCACTGTACCGTCGGCCTGGGCATCTGGGATTGGGCCAGCACCGATGACGGCGTGGAGCCTGACGTGGTGATGGCTTGCTGCGGCGATGTTCCCACGCTGGAAACCCTGGCCGCGGTAGACTTGCTGCGCCGCCACGTGCCCGGCGTGAAAATTCGCGTCGTGAATGTGGTGGACTTG
>JAYTVY010000162.1:0-5799 GCA_043743755.1 Bryobacterales bacterium
GAAAGCTTATCTCGAAGACAATGCAGACGCTCTATTCGATGCAGGGCGAGTTTGTGGAAATCACGAACGCTGTGTAATGCCGGAATTTCCAGATACGACTCCAAGACTTGGCTCGCTACCTGCGGCCCGGGGCAAATCCTAAACTGTAAACGCCGCAAAGTCCGGCCTCGGCGTGGCGCGCCGCGCGGGTGGATCCCATGGTGGTGGTGCGCCGGGACTGTGGCGCGATCGGCGCCGAAGCCGCTTCAGCGTATCCACCAGCTCCCGAGCTGCGAGTGAATCGGATCCACGGTGCTAAAGGGAAGTTATCGAACCGTTGTTGGAACGATGGCGGTCTGAAGCAGCTAAACCTGAATCAGGGGGATTCCGCGCGCCGCCGAGACTATTCTTTGAGCTAATCCAGGTCCAACTTTCTTAACTATATTGGTCTTTGCCCTCGCCAACACCACATCATTACTCGACAGGAGCCTCAAGCGACCGCAAGGTTGAAGAATCCGCTTAAATAATTGGTGCTGGAGGTGGGGGTCGAACCCACATGGCCAGTGAAGGCCGCGGGATTTTGAGTCCCGTGCGTCTGCCAGTTCCGCCACTCCAGCCGGGGTGGGACGTTACTACTATATCAGCGTCAACTGAGGGCCTGCACGATTTCGGCGGCTTTTTCGAAGAGCATGCCGGTTTCGCTGGAGCAGCCGAGGAAGCGCATGCCGCGATCTTTCCAGAACTTTGCCAGCGCCAGTGACCGGGTCTGGGTGCCGGGGGTGACGCCGTGAGCGTTGCAAGCGTCGCGGATCTGCTCCATGGCTTCCACCATCTTGGGATGCTGGAAATCGCCGGGGACGCCGAGCGAGATGGACAGATCCACCGGGCCCACCATTACCGTGTCGACGCCGGGGACCGAGAGCAGCTCATCGCGGGCTTCCACCGCGCGTTTCGTTTCGATCTGGAGCACCACCATGGTGTTCGCGTTCTTGTGCTCGATGATCTGGGGGATGGTGGCCTTTTCGTGATCCACCTGCAGCGGCGTAAGTCCGAAGCCGCGGACGCCGGCGGGAGGGAATTTAGTCCAGCTGACGGCGCGCTCCAGGAGCTCAGGCGATTCGACGCGGGGAAAGATGATGCCGTCGGCGCCGTTGTCGAGAGCGCGGGCGATGAGCGCGTACTGAAGATCGGCTACGCGGACGATGGGGCTGAGGCCGGCGAGCACGGCGACGCGGCAGAGATCCTGCAACGTTTCGATGCCGAAGCCGCCGTGTTCGGCGTCGAGGAAGGCCCAGTGGAATCCGGCGGCCGCGAGAATGCGGGCGACATCGGGGGAGCGGAGCTGGGCGAAACCGCAGCCGAGCTGCGTTTGGCCGGCGGCGAGGGCGTGTTTTACGGAGTTGATTCGCATTGGGCGCGGGGCCGTTAGACTGTCAGGATGCGGTGGTCGGGACAATCCAGGTTTACATTTTCGTACAGGCGAGAGATCAGATCCAAACCGTGTTCGGCGAGGAAGGGGAGGATGGAATAGTAGCGTTCCTGGACGTGTTTGGCGGGGTAGACCAGGCCGGTGAGCGACTCGGCCTGGGACTGGATGCGCTCAGTGCGGCGCAGGAGCTCGCGCGAGGTTTTGTGCTCCAGCTTCGAGATCTGATACAGGATTTTGGCGCGGCTTTTGTCGAGCGCGGCGGCGAGCGTGGGATCGAACGCCGCGAGTTCCGCGCGAAGTTTGTCGAGCTCGCCGGCTGAATGCCCGCGCACTACTTCGAATTGGGATACCAGATCCTCAGGCAGCATGCGGTGCGCGATTAATTCGCCGACGCCGCCATTCTGGGCCTGGAAGAAGCTCTGCAAGGTGAGATGGTAATCTCGCATTTGTTGCGCGGCGGGCGCGTCGAGCAGCGTAAATGCCGTGCGGGCCACGGCCACGGGCATGCGTCCCAGCAGCTTGTCGTAGAGCACTTGCGACTGCGCGAGATAAGCCAGCTCGGCTGGGCCGCCAACGTAGGCGATGGTGGGCAACAGATAATCCTGCATCACGGGACGCAGCAGCGCATTGGGCGAGAGATCCCGCGGGCGCGCGGCGAGCTCGGCTTCGCTGAATCGGCGGTCCTTGGAAATATAGGAGCGATCCTGACGCCGAAGCGCGATCCGCTGGCCGTCTTCGAGCAAAAACAGCAGAGATGTTTTCTGTTCCACGTGCACTTGCGCGTGGTAGCCGGCCTGCTCCAGGCGGCGATTGCGTTCGAGCAGCGCGACGTTTAAGTCCGGTGTCTGGCGCAGGGCATCGGCCAGCAGTGGAGCGGCGATGCGGCGCAGAGGTTCATCGAGGGGATCGAGGAACAGCAGGCCGCGGCCGGCCAGCAGACGCTCGAGCAGATGCTGGAATGAAGTACCGAAGGTTGCGCCTTCGCCGTACGCTTCGCGAACCATGCTCACGATTTCGGCGCCGTGCGGGAACGGGGCCAGGGCGGCTTCGAGCCGATCGAAGGGAGGATGAACGACGGGGATGGCGCCTACGGGGCGATCTGACGCGTGCGCTTCCACGGAAAGCGCGGCGGGCTGATGACGCTGGTCATAGACGTAACAGTGGTTGATTTCGGCGAAGTCGTGATCCTCGGTGGCCAGCCAGAAGATGGGGACCGCGGGGATGCCGCGTTCGGTTAGCTGCGCGGCCAGCCGGACGGCGGTAAGGGCTTTATAGATGGTGTAGGCGGGGCCGGAGAACAGTCCGACTTGCTGGCCGGTGACGACGGCGACAGTGCCGGGCTCGGCAAGGCGAGCGAGCGCCGGGGATTCGGGATTGCGTGCGCGCAGGGCGGAGACCAGCGCTGCGCGGCGGTCATCGGGATACTGGATGGCCTGGGCGGCGGCGATGTAGTAAGCAGGATCGGTGGGGGAGCCCGCGTAGAATTCGGCTACACGATCGAAGTGATACTGGAAATCCAGAAAAAGCCGGCTGGTGTGGGGGATTTCGGAGTGGCGTAGACAGGCGGCTTCCATAGGGGCGCAATTCGGCGAGGAACCAGACAACGGTCCAAGGTTAGCAGATGAGTGCATGGAGCCAAAGGATTCGGGGATTTCGCGAGGCGAGACTGTTAAAATTGGACATCGACCCACCCTATGGACGAACAAGAGTTCAAAACGAAAGCGGATCAGGCGCTGGACGGGCTGTATCGCAGGCTGACGGCTGCGTCCGAGGATGCAGGGTTTGAGGCGGATTTCAATTCGGGGGCGCTGGCCATCGAATTCGAAGATCCTCCGGCGAAGTTCGTGGTGAGTCCCAATACACCAGTGCGCCAGATATGGGTATCGGCGCAATCGAAGAGTTACAAGCTGGGGTGGGACGCTGGGCGGGGGGCGTTCGTGCTGCCGGAATCGGGCGAGTCGCTGAACGAATTGATTCAAGCGGCGATTCGCCGGCATCTGGGAGCGGAAGTCACTCTCTGATGCCGGGCGTGTATATTTCGTATCCGTTTTGCGCGCAGAAATGCACGTACTGCAACTTCGCGTCGGGCGTTTTTCCGCGGGAGCTGGAGCGCAGTTACGTGGATGCGCTGGCGCTGGAATTGAAGGCGTGGAGCGGCGTCGCGGACACCGTATATCTGGGCGGCGGGACTCCCAGCCAGTTGGATGCGCAGGATCTGAAGCGGCTGCTCGACACGATTCCGGGCCGTCCGTGGGCGGAAGCGACGATGGAAGCGGCGCCGGGATCGATCACCGCTGAGAAGACGCGGGCATGGCGCGACGCGGGGGTCAATCGCGTCAGTCTAGGAGTGCAATCATTCGACGCGAAGGAGCTGGCGCGCACGGGACGCAAGCACAACGCCGAGGTTGTGGCGGGCGATGTGCAGACGCTGCGGGAAGCGGGGATTGAGAATCTCAATCTGGACCTGATCGCGGGGCTGGCGGGGCAGACGGCGGAGAGCTGGAGCGATTCGCTGGATTGGATGGAGCGGATTGCGCCGCCGCACGTTTCGGTGTACATGCTGGAAGTAGACGAGGACAGCCGCCTGGGCCGCGAGGTGCTGCTAAACGGCAAACGGTACGGAGCGTCGGATGTACCGAGTGACGAGCGCATCGTGGAGTTCTATGAAACGGCGCTGGCGCGGCTGGGAGCGCTGGGGATTCAGCGCTACGAGATTTCGAATTTCGCGAAGCCGGGGTGGGAGTCGCGGCACAATCTCAAGTACTGGAATCTGGAACCGTATTTCGGATTCGGGGCGGATGCCCACTCGTTTGACGGCGTGATGCGCTGGCAGAACGTGGAATCGGCTAGCGAGTACGTGGAGCGTATGCGAGCGGGAGGCAACCCGAGGATGGATTCGGTGGCCGCCGATGCGATGGAAGAGCGCTTCTTTGTGAGTCTTCGTCTGGCGGCGGGAATCCGGCCGAGGGCGGAGGAGTGGGCGCGGTTCGAGACGCCGATCCGGCGTTTTCTGGATGCAGGGCTGCTGGAACGCGCGGGAGATTCGCTGCGGCTTTCCGACCGCGGCGTGCTGTTTTCCAACGAAGTCTTCGAGGAGTTTATCGACGCGTGATCGATCTGCGAAGCGATACCGTTACACTTCCTACCGGGGCGATGAGGCGGGCGATGGCCGAAGCCGAGGTGGGCGATGACGTGTACGGTGAGGACCCGACCATCAATCGTCTAGAGGCTCGCGCAGCCGAGGCGATGGGCAAGGAAGCGGCCGTGTTCGTGCCCACGGGCACCATGGGCAACACCATGGCGGTAAAGGTTCACACGCGGCACGGCGAGGAAGTGATTTGCGAGGCGCGCGCGCATCTGCTGGATTGGGAACTGTCGATGATCGCGTGGTTCTCGGGGTGTCTGATCCGGCCGCTGCGGTCGGCGGACGGGATTCTGCGCTGGGACCTGATTGAGCCGGAGATCCGGTTGGGGAGCGAGCACGCGGCCGCCACCAGCCTGATAGTGATTGAGAACACGCACAACATGGCGGGGGGCGTGGTGTGGCCCATGGATGTGCTGAAGGATGTGTGCGGGCGGGCGCACGATCGCGGGATCAAGGTGCATATGGACGGCGCGCGGATTTTTAACGCCGGATGCGCGCTGGGAGTGCCGGTGCGCGAGATCGCGGCGCATGCGGACACGGTGATGTTCTGCCTGTCGAAGGGGCTGGGTGCGCCGGTGGGGTCAATGCTGGCGGGCAGCGCCGAGGACATCGCGGAGGCGCGGCTGTATCGTAAGCGGCTGGGGGGCGGTATGCGGCAGGCGGGCGTGCTGGCGGCGGCGGGATTGATCGCGCTGGAGGAGATGCCGCACCGGTTGGGCGAGGATCATGCGAATGCGCGCTTTTTGGCGGGGGAGATCGCGAAGATCGAGGGGATGGGGCTCGATCCAGCGGCAGTGCGGACGAACATCGTGGTGTTCGATATCGGCGCGACGGGGATGAATACGCGAGAGTTTATCGAGAAGTTGAAGGGGCGGGGGGTGCGTATGAGCAGCGCGAATGCCCGGCAGATGCGGGCGGTGACGCATTACGGAGTGAGCCGCGAGGAGTGCGAGCGTGCGGTGGCGGCCGTGGCGGAGTGCGCACATGGTTAACGGGGCGCATGTTCTGCTGTTCAGCAAGGACGCGGAGGCGGATCGGACATTTTTCGCCGATGTGTTGAAGTTTCCCTCAGTGGATGCGGGGCGAGGGTGGTTGATCTTCGCGCTGCCCCCGGCGGAGATGGCGATCCATCCGGGAGAGAAGTTCGGCGCGGAAATGTATTTGATGTGCGAGGATGTGGCGGCCGTGGTGGAGGAGTTGAAAGGCCGCGGGGTCCATTGCGCGGAAATTGCCGATGCGGGATGGG
>JAYTVY010000163.1:0-3809 GCA_043743755.1 Bryobacterales bacterium
GTCTTCTTGCCTTCGATGCGGTAGGGCTCCTTGAGCGTGGACACTTCGAACCAACCCTCGGCGTCCTTGCGGGCGGCGACCATCTTGCCGCAATCGCTGATTAATCCATGTACCAGAGTGACGCGCGCCCCCGCGGCCGAACACTCGATGAAGTTCGATTGCGGCACGTCGCGCGGCATAAAGATGTGGGCTTCGAGGCCGGCCGCGGCGGCGTAGGCGGCCATGGCGGACGCGGCATTGCCCGCCGAAGGAATCGCAACTTTGCCAATGCCGAGTTCCACGCACATGGACACGGCGCAAGAGAGGCCGCGGGCTTTGAAAGATGCGGTGGGGTTAAGGCCTTCGTCCTTGACGTAGAGATTCGGGACGCCGAGTTTCTGGCCGAGACTCCGGGCGTGAAGAAGCGCCGTCATGCCCTCGCCGAGCGAGACAATGCCGGCGGCGTTCTGCACGGGCAGAACGGGCGCATAACGCCACATGCTGTGGGGAGCGTGCGCGAGAGCCTCGCGATTCCAAGTGGCGCGCGCCCGGTCCAGATCGTAGCGGACCAGCAATGGTCCGCCACACTCGCAGAGGTTATGGATCTTCCCGGCTTCGCGGGTCTTGCCGCAGGCGCTGCACTCCAGGTGCGTGATGGTGCTCATGTGGAATTCGTATGATAGCGTGCGCGGCCCGCTACATCGTCAACAGCGCGGCCAGCATTTCGATCCCGGTCCAGAGGTTGGCCAGGCGGATGTTTTCATTGAAGCTGTGCTGATTGTTGTCGTGGTTGGCGATGGGAGTGGTGATGGTGGGCGCGCCGAGGATGCGCTCAATCATCACCAGCGGGACGCTGCCGCCCATGGTGGGCAGCTTGATGCATGGGCCTAGCGCGCTTTCGATGGTGCGGATGACCTCGCGCGAAATTGGGAGATCCATGGAAGTGCGCGACGCGTTATAGCCGCCTGCTTGCACCATTACTTTGGCAACCTTGGAATGCGCCATCAGAATCGCGGGACTGGGATCTTGCTCAACGATGAAGTAGCCCTGTTTCTTGATGTGCTCGATCACGCGGTTGCTGGTATCGCGGTGATCCACGCCTTTCACCAGACGCATATCGATGGACGCGGTGGCGGTGGTGGGAATCACGTTGCTGGCGCGGTCCCCGGTGCGCGACGACGCCATGCCCCGAATATTGAGCGAAGGGTAATTGAGCAGTTCCAGCAGCGTTTTGCCCGCGCCTTCCGTGTGGCCCAGCAGCAGCTCACGCTTTAGACCGGGACCGGCGTCGGGAGCATCCGCAAGCGAGCGCTTTTCGGTATCGCTAAGAGGCTCGATGCCGTCGTAGAAATGCTCTACCAGGACGCGGCCGTCGTCATCCTTCATGGAAGCCAGCAGGCGAGCCAGCATCATGGCGGGATTGGGCGCCCAGTTTCCGTAATGGCCGCTGTGCAATTCCCGGGTGGGACCGTAGATGGTAAGGTCCAGCGTCTCCACACCGCGCGCGCCGAACACGATCTGCGGACGCCTGGATTGATGCACCGGACCATCGCAAATCAGCCAGACATCCGCTTTCAGCAGATCGCGATTCGCGGCCAGAATCTTGTCGAGGTGCTGCGAGCCGGCCTCTTCTTCGCCTTCGAACACGAACTTGACGTTTGAACCGATCGGGATCTTCGCATCGGCGATGGCATCCAGCGCCGCGGCCATCGCCATGATGGGAGCTTTGTCGTCGGAAGCGGAACGGGCATAGAGACGCCACTCGGGATCGATGGATGCACCCGGCTCGGGGAACGGAATGTCGCGGCCGTTGCGCAGGACGGGCTGGAACGGATCGCTCTTCCATTCCCTGGGATCCAGCGGCTGGCCGTCGTAGTGGGCATAAAACAGGATGGTGCGCTTCGCGCCGGGGGTCGCGATCTCGCCGTAAACCACCGGAGGCGCGCCTTCGGTTTCGAGCAAACGGGTGTGGACGCCGCGCTTTTCATACATCCGCGAGACGAGCTCGGCGTTGCGGCGGATGTTGGGCGTGTCCGTGGCGATGTTGGGAATGGAGAGCAGGCGCACGAATTCGGACAGGATGACGCGCTCATGAGTCTGACGCCACTTGCGGGCGGCCTCCGCGGATGAATTCTGGGCGGCGCAGGAGAGGGCGGCGAGCAGCAGGATGAACAGGGGGCGCATGCGGGTAATATACCGTGCGGCGGCCCGCAGTTGAACCAACTGCCGCACATCAATGCGAAAGGGGTTTGCCTTTTAGCTTGTAGTCGCCGTCGGTCAGTTTTGAGCTGGATTCCACGGTGTCGAAGTGGACGTCGATGGCTTGCTGCCAGCCTTCCGGCTTGATCTGTGTGGTCTTTGGATACCAGGCCTTGCCGCTTTGAACATAGTCGGACCACGTGATGACGATGGATCCGGCGATCCGCAGTTTCTGGGGACGCAGTTCATTGTCGAGGCTGATCGAGATTTTGTCGCTGCCGGCTTCCGCCGTCAGTCCGAACTCTTCGTTGGGAAGCGGATAGCGGTGGCCGGCCAGCAGCTTCACACGCGGATCCGCGAGCTTCGAGATGAGCGCGGAAAGCTGGTTATCGCGAATGAAACCGAGAGCCGCCGGCAGTTCCAAAGCTTCCTGGCCCTTGAGGTTCTTGCCGGTTTTGTACTCGCTGCCGGTAAAGGCCACTTCATAGAGAATCTTGCCGGCTTGCGCTTGAAAGAGTCCCCGGTCCGGACGATTGCGCATGAACAGGGTCCAACGAACGCTCTTCCCCTCGTGCGTGGGAATGGTTGCGCTGCCGGTCGCCTGAACGTTCGCCAGATCGGCCAGCGAATCCTGGCCGCCCAGGGCCAACACCACCTTGCGGAACAGATCCGCGCCGAAAGTTTCTTGCGTAGCGCGGTTGGGAATGAGCACCGCGGAAACCGGCGTGGTTCGTTCCGCCTCCACCGTTACGATGCTTTGAAAACCAATGAAGCCGTCCTTCTTGAAGTCGACCGTCCATGCGCCGGCCGCCAGTTCGGTCATTTCCAGGATTCCCCCCTGCGTAGCCCCGAGCGAAGTACCGTTCAGACTAATATCACACTCGACAGGGGCGCACGTCGCTGAGATGCGGCCGGCCGGTGGTTTTTTCGGCGGAAGCGAGGCGGCCACAGGCATCGCACGGCTCTTGATCAGCTTCAGAATGTCGTCGGAAGCTCCCACGCTCCTGAGCTTTTCGATCTCGTCGGGTGACGGCGAGAAGGCGACACCACGATTCTGGATCGCTTCCTTGCGGCGGCGAATCGGGATGGCATCCTGGCCCAGCAGGCGCAGCACCTGCTCATAAGTAAATGGCGCGCCGCTGAGAAATGGGTCGCTGGTTTTTCTCAACGCCGCGGGTTTGCGATCCGGGGGAGCGGCTTGTGGGGCGGCCAGGAGCGCTACCGTTCCGAAAGCGAATAGCGCGGGACAAATACATCGCATGCTACTTCATGCCCGCCTCTGCCTGCTGGGCGGCGCGGATCTTTTTCCTCCAGGCGCGAGCTTCCGCGTTGGCGGGGTCGCGCAAGAGAATGGTGTTCACGATTTCCGTGGCTGGCCCATATCGGCCCAGCTCCCACAGCGATTTCACCTGGATGAACAATGCCGGGTCGACGGGTGGCTTGGGGTCGAGGGTAACCGTCGCCGCGGGCGAGGGGGCGGCGGGGGTTCGGTTCACGGTGGGCGCGGTGTGCGTGGGTTCAGCCGGGGACGGATGAGCGGTGGATTGAGACGCGCGGATGCCTTGGCGCGACAGCAGGCTTACGCCGATGCTGATGGTGAGCACGGCGGCGGCGGCATAAACGATTACGCG
>JAYTVY010000164.1:0-5648 GCA_043743755.1 Bryobacterales bacterium
AGCACCTGGACACCCGCCAGCGTGGTGGGGAAATTGGCGCCGACTTTCAGGGAGGGAGCGAGGTTGGATCCATAAATGGTGATCAGCTCGCCGGGAGCGATCCCGGCGGTGAACAGCGAGGAGCTGGCCGCATTGACGATTCCGGTAGGATCGATAAAGACGCCCGTGGGAGTGAAGCTGGGCGCCTGAATGGCCACGCTGATCCCTATGGTGGGGGGAATACCGATACCCAGGCGGATGGCTCCGCCGGAGCCGAAGATGTAGTGATTATTCGTATCGTTGTAGGTTCCATCCGCGTTCAGCGCGTAGGAATCGGTGTAGTTGTAATCGAAAGAGTTGTTGTTGAAGACGGAAAGGAACCGCTGGTGGCCGAGGATGACGCCGGCATTGGCCTTGAACGATCCATACCAGGTCTGGAGATCGGAGAATCCGATGCCCAGCTGAGATTCGTCCTGATACGCGGCTGCCTGATAATATAATCCGCTGAAACTCGGGGTAGCCGTCGGAGACCGGACGCCGACAATCATGTCGAAGCCGGTGGGTGAGCCACCGAATACGAACGATCCGTCAGCCGACAAGTACAGAAACTTAGTACCCGCGACTAGACTCGAGGAAGTGGCGGATCCAAAGTTCACATTCGCGGCGCCGTTGCTGAAGAAGTAGCGGACGCTGCCGATGGTCTGGGAAAACTGTGTGCTGCCTCTCCCACCCGCATAGCCCGTGACGCGAACGCCGGGAATATTTCCGTTCCCGTCAGGATTTATTTGAATCTGACTCTCAAGGGTGTCGGCGGGAATGCCGTCGGTAAAATCCAGATCGAACAAAGTGTAGGGACCCTGGAAGGATGCATTCGTGGGCGCCGGGGAAGCCAGCGGTGCGGCGATAAACAAGTCGTTGAAGCCGGATTCCGTGCTGCTGCCAATGAAGATGCCGCGAGAAACCAGTCCGTACACTGAATCGCCGTTGGAGAGAGGGCTGCTCAAGAACCCGTTGCCGCTGGCTGAGATCGAATACGTGCCGGGAGAGAGGATTTTAAGCCCAGCGTTCCCGCTGTCTGCGAGCTGAGTGTTGCTGATGGTATAGTTTCCGTTCCCGTCGAAAGTGATATTGCCGTATAACGCGAGGCCGCGGTTCAGGCCGCCGCTGTTATCGCCTACAACCCAGATGACTTCGCGAAAATAATAAGTCCCCTTCAACAGGCCGTTGCCGGAGGTGTCCCATTGCGCAGAGGCGTGGGGGGCCAGGGTAGCCGCCAACACAAACACTAGTCCGGCCAGTTTAGAGAAGCTCACGCTTATTTAGACTCCCCAAAGTTGAAACAGGTTAACATCGAAAGCGGGAAAAACGAGACGGCCAGCTCAGAAACCGGCGGGTTGTCCCCATCCGCCGGAGAAAACGATATCCGAGAGAGGCCGGCGTGTGCGGGGAGCGATTTCGGAGGCCTGGAGCTTGGGAGGAAGACTGGCTGGGTTTCCCCAATGGCCAATGGCGACGGCCGCGCCGACGTCGTAATCCTCTGGAATGTTAAAGGCGGTCCGGGCTTTGGCATGGTCGAAGCCCGCCATGGCGTGCGCCGCGAGGCCCATGGAAGCGGCCTGGAGCAGGAAATTCGCCAGCGCCATTCCGGTGTCATGCAGAGAATGGTAATTCGGCTGGCCGGTTTGGGTGAACGTCCGTTTAGCGACGGTCAGCATCAGCACCGGCGCGTGCTTTGCCCAGCTCTGGTTGGCTTCGACCAGGCAATCCAGCAGCTTATTCCATTCAGTTTGATCCGCGCGCGTGGCGACGATGAACCGCCACGGCTGCTCATTGAAACAGGATGCCGCCCACTCGGCCGCCTGGAACAGAATGCGCAAATCCTCCGGGGAAACATCTGCCGCGGAGAATGCTCGCGGGCTCCAGCGCTTGCGGATCAACTCATGGACCCGGGAATCGGCGGGAGCTAACTTGATCTGGGCGATTTCCTCGGGAGTGGGCATCTACATGACGCCGGCATGGCGCCGCAGGATTTGCTGAAGGTTTTGCGAGAACGCCGAGCGGGCCATCACCATGTTCGCGCCGGCGTCCTGGGCCTTCATCTTCAGCTCGCCCTGCACGTGCGAAACGAAGCCGATGATGGGAATGGGTTTCAGGTCCCCGCCTTTCAGGGTCTCGATGAGCTGCACCGGCTCCACCGAATTGGAATTCAGGTCGATGATGATCAGCAATGGCCGGCTTTCACCCACGCTGGCCAGCACGTCCTTTTCCGACTTCATGAAATCCACATCCAGCCCTGCTCGCTTGGCGGCGTCGCCTATCTTCACGATGAACAACAGGTCATCCACCACGGCTAGGATCTTTTTTCTTGGCATATGAAGCTTGCGCGAGACTCCCGGTTTACCTTGGACTGCGGATTTTATAAAGTACCGTCCCGATGGTTTCGAGCGGCGGTGGAAGGTAAACACCAGTCTAGCATGGCTCGCGGGGCCTGCATGCTATGTTGAAGGCTGATGGCCGCCGGCAACCCTTTCAGCGATCCTTTGCGCTTTGAGCGGCGCGCTCCGCCGTGCGCCATTGTCATCTTCGGAGCCAACGGCGACCTGACCAAACGCAAGCTGATGCCGGCGCTGTACCGGCTGGCGTATGAACGCCGGGTTCCGCCCGAATTCGCGATCATCGGCAATTCGCGCACCGCGCTGACCGACCCTCAGTTTCGGGACCGCATGCGCGAGGAAGTTTCGCACTTCCTGGAGGGCGAACAGCTGGACGCGAGCGTGTGGGAGACCTTTGCCTCCAGCCTTTATTACATCGCGGGCGATCTGAATGACGCCGGGTTCTACCAGACGCTGGCCGGCAAGCTGAGCGAGGTTGAATCGAAACACCGCACCAGCGGCAACGTGTTGTTCTACCTGTCCACGCAGCCCAGCCACTATGCGAGCGTAGTGAAAGGCATCGGCGGGGCGGGACTCCAGAAGAACCACGGATGGCGGCGTCTGGTAGTGGAGAAACCGTTTGGGCATGACTTTGCCAGCGCACAGGTTCTGGACGATGCCATCCATGAAGTGTTCGCCGAAAAAGAGGTTTACCGGATCGACCATTACCTGGGCAAGGAGACGGTTCAGAATATCCTGGCGTTCCGATTCGGCAACGGCATCTTCGAGCCGGTGTGGAACCGGCGCTACATCAACAATATTCAGATCACGGCCGCTGAGTCCATCGGCGTCGAGGGCCGCGGCAGCTTCTACCAGGAAGCCGGCGCGCTCCGGGATATGATCCAGAGTCATCTTCTTCAGGTGATGGCGACGATCGGGATGGAGCCCGCCGCGGTTTTTGAAGCCAACACGCTGCGCGATGAGCGCGCGAAGTTCCTGCGCTGTGTCCGCGTCATGAAGCCGGAACAGGTTCCGCTATATGCCGTAGCGGGACAATACGGTCCGGCGCGGGTGGGCAGCGAAGACGTGCCGGGCTTCCGCCAGGAGGAAGGCGTGGATCCCAATGCGCAAACCGACACCTACGCCGCAGTCACGTTCTTTGTGGATAACTGGCGCTGGGCGGGCATTCCGTTTTACTTGCGCAGCGGCAAGCGCTTGCCCAAGCGCGTCACCGATATCGCGATCGAGTTCAATGACGCGCCACATTCGCCGTTCGTGCCGCCGGGGCAGGAGAACGAAGACGGCACGCGGCCGAATCTGCTGATTATCCGCATCCAGCCCGAAGAAGGAATCTCGCTGCGATTCATGTCCAAGCATCCTGGCAGCGGCATGCACTTGCGGCCGGTGACGATGGATTTCCACTACGGATCGAGCTTCGGAGAGCGCTCGCCATCGGCATATGAGACGCTGCTGCTGGACGCCATGACCGGCGATCCGACGCTTTACACGCGCCAGGACATGGTGGACGCCAGTTGGGCCGCGATCCAGCCGATTTTGAACGACTGGGCCAGCCGGAAGCAGGATTTTCCGAATTATGCCGCGGGCACCTGGGGTCCCAAGGCGGCGGAGGAAATGCTGGCGCGGCAGGGACATGAGTGGAGGATTCCGTGAGCGCCGCCGCGGATACAGTGGTGCGGCCCGAGAACCTGCTGAAGGATCTGGCGCGGCTCTGGGTGGATCTGGGACGCCCAGATAATGGACCGGGAACGTCCGGCGTGATTCGGGCCTGCGCGATGACGCTGATTGCCGCCGTGGATTGCGAGGACGACGCCAAGGGCGTTACGGGGATTATCGGACAGCTCATGCATGAGCATCCCAGCCGCGCGATTGTCCTGTGCATCGGGCGCGGCAGCGCGCCGATTACAGCCCGAGTCTTCGCGCAATGCTGGATGCCGTTCGGAGGGCGTCAGCAGATTTGCTGCGAGCAGATTGAGATCGCCGCGGGGATGGACATGCTGCCGGATCTGCCGAAGCTGCTGCTGGGCATCACGGTGCCGGATTTGCCGGTGGTGTTGTGGTCGCGCAGTCCATCGCTGTGTGAAAACACCAGCTTCGTCACGTTATTTCCGCTGGCGGACAAGGTGATCTTCGATTCCGAGCGGTTTGAAGATAAGGAAGCTGGGCTGGCGCTGGTGAAGAGCTTGCCGAATTCCGCGGATTTGGCCTGGGCGCGGTTGACTCCGTGGAGAGAGACCGTGGCTCAGATTTTCGAGAACGTGGAGAATCGGAAACATCTGGACGGGATTGACCGCGTTGCGATTTCGTTCGAGGGTACCGGGGCGAAGTATTTGGGGGCATGGTTTCGGGGGATTGTGCCAGCGGGGGCGCTGGTAGCGCCACTGGGGGCCCGCCCCGCGGCCATCGAGATGAGTGGTCCCGGGTTCTCCGCGTCTGTTCGGCTAGTAGAGCCTTCCTCGGCTGAAGTCGTGGTCAACGGGATATCCAGCCGCACCCAGTTTCCGGCCTCCAGCGAGTACAATCTTATGCGCGAGGAGTTGTCTATTCTGGGGGTGGATGCCGTGTTCCGGAGGTGCTTGACGTGAGCAGTCGAAGAATTACCAGCGCTGGCCCGCAAGAGGCCTCGGCCGCGTGCGCTCAGAGCATTCTGGAGCTGATCAATACGGCCTTGTCGGGCAATTCGCACGCGACGCTGGCGATCTCGGGCGGCTCCACGCCCAGGCTGCTATTCGGCGAGTTCGCGAAGTCCAGTTTCGACTGGGACAAATTGCACCTGTTCTGGGTGGATGAGCGGGGCGTCCCGCCCACGGATTCCCAGAGCAACTACAAGCTTGCGAAGGATCACTGGCTGGACGTAGTGCAGTATCCGGCGCGGAATATCCATCGCGTCAGAGCCGAGCTCCCGCCTGAAGTGGCGTCGCAGCAGTATGTCAAAGAGATCCGCGATTTCTTCGGGCTCTCCGAGGGCGAGCTGCCGCACTTCGACATTATTCACCGCGGCATGGGTCCGGATGCGCACACCGCCAGCCTGTTTCCGGGCGAGCCGAAGATCGACGATCGCGAGCACATCGCCGCGCCGGTATACGTCGAGAAGTTCAAACAGTGGCGCATTACGCTGCTGCCGGGAACGCTGATTGCCGCCCGGCACACGGTGATGCTGGTGGCCGGCGACGACAAAGCCGAGCCGTTGCGCACGGTGCTCACGGGCGAGTACGACCCCAAGAATTTTCCCTGCCAGATTGCAGTCCGTGAAGGCGGCGGCAGCGTGACATGGTTCCT
>JAYTVY010000165.1:0-2349 GCA_043743755.1 Bryobacterales bacterium
CCGCGTTTGGGCCATTGATCCGCTGCCGCATCTCCGGGACTTGGCGCTTTCCATGGGAGCCGATGCCGCCCTCAATTCCGCGGAGAGCGATCCCGTGCGCGCGATTCTCGCCGATACTCACAATCGCGGCGTCGACATGGCCATCGACTGCGTTGCCCGCGATGAATCCATCAATCAGTCCATCGACGCCACGTGCAGCGCCGGCCGCGTGGTGGTCACCGGCATTCCATCCGAGCCCCACGTCCGCCTCGCATTCCACACCCTGCGCCGCAAGGAAGTGTCGCTTTACAACGTGCGCCGTTCTAACCATGAATCGGGCGCCGCCACCGCGTTGTTATCGGACCAACCCCGCCGCTTCGCCGGAATCCTGACCCATACGCGCCCGCTGGATCAAGTTCAGTCCGCCTTCGAGCTCTGTGAGCAGTACGCCGACGGCGTCGGCAAACTCGTCCTCACCCCGTAGCTCCTACTGCTCCATAAAGCGGTACGCGATCATGTGGCAGATCACCATATGGGCGTCCTCAATCCGCCCCATGTGAGGAACCGGCACCTGGATATGCAGCTGCGCCAGCGGCCCCAGCTTGCCCCCATCGCGCCCCGTGAGCGCCATGGTCTTGCATCCGATGGAATTTGCATACTCCACCGCACGCATCACATTCGGAGAATTGCCCGACCCGCTGATCGCCATCACCAGATCGCCGGCCTGCGCGAAGTTCTTCAAGTGCTCTTCAAATACCACTTCGTAGCCGACGTCGTTGGAATAGGCGGTAAGAGTAGGCAGCGAATCTGTAAGCGCCATGATCCGGAACCGTTTCTCCCGCTGGTAGCTGGCCCCTTTCACCATGTCGCAGGCGAAGTGCGACGCGGTGGACGCGCTGCCGCCGTTTCCGCAAACGAAGATGTGGCGGCCGCTGGCGCGCGCCGTCTCAAACCACTCAATCGCCTGCTCCACCAGCGCCGTATCGATCGCATGGATCGTTTCCAGCAATTGCGCGCGATATTGGTCCGCGAAGCTCATGCCACGAAAAAGTCCAGCGCTCTCGAGATGTAGTCTTTCATTTCGGCGCGCTTGACAACCGCGTCCAGAAAGCCATGCGCCAGCAGAAACTCGCTGGTCTGAAATCCCTCGGGAAGCTTCTGACGGATGGTCTGCTCGATAACGCGCGGCCCCGCGAATCCGATTTGCGCACCTGGCTCGCCCAGATTCAGATCCCCCAGCATCGCGAAGCTGGCCGTAACGCCGCCGGTAGTTGGATCCGTCAGCACGCTGATGAACGGTATGCCCGCTTCATCCAGGCGCATCAGCGCGGCCGAGATCTTCGCCAGCTGCATGAGGCTCACCGCGCCTTCTTGCATCCGCGCGCCGCCCGATGCCGACACGATGATCAGTGGAACCCGGCGCTCCAAGGAGCGCTCAATCGCCCGCGTGATCTTTTCGCCCACCACCGCGCCCATGCTGCCACCGATAAACTTCAGCTCCAGCGCGCAGATGTGTACGTAGACTCCGTTCAGTTTCCCGCCCCCCGAGATCACCGCGTCGGGCAGGAACGTGGCCGCCTGCATTCCCGCCAGACGATCCCTGTATGTTTTGGAATCGACGAAAGCCAGCGGGTCTGTCGACGCCATGCCCGCGTCGAAAGCTTCGTAGGAACCTTCATCGAAGAGCATGTCCAGCCGCCGCCGCGCATCGATTCGGAAATGATGTTCGCACTTGGTGCAAACTTCCAGATTGTCCTCCAGCGCCTTGCGCCAGATGATCTGCCCGCAGTCCTCGCACTTCAGCCACAGGCCTTCCGTGCGGACGCGACGCTCTTCGCCGTTGGGCGAATCTTCCATTCCAGGCTTGTTGCGAGTGAACCAGGCCACGAATCCCAGTATCGCAGAGCGCCGCTCCCGCCATCCCGTCTCCGCCAAGCTGAATGTGACCATGATGATGTCATTGATGTTGACATAGTGATATCACTTGTGATACAGTCGGGATGTGGAGAGAAGTCGCTGATATGGGCAAACGCATTGTTTTCAGCTTTGACGACAGGAGTCTAGACAGCCTTGAGCAGGTGAAGGAAAAGGGTCGCTTCCAGTCGCTGGGGACTGCCGTGAGAGAGTCAATTCAAATAAACCAGGTGCTGCATGACGAAGCCTCCGAGGGGTTCACCGAGGTTGTGGTTCGCAATCCCAAGACCAGGCAGGAGAAGACACTGATCATTCCATCGCTAAAAAAGATGGCAGCCGCGTCTTCCTAAATGAGCGAACCAGACAAAGCCGCTGGCGTTCCGGACCAATCGGACTCGGCGGCAGGGGATGCAATCCCCGTTGTTTACGATCCCTATGATCAAGTCCACGCGACGC
>JAYTVY010000166.1:0-1693 GCA_043743755.1 Bryobacterales bacterium
CCCATCCCCGATCTTGCGACAGCGCTGGCTTTCCGCGACGCGGGCTGTTCGCGCATTCAGATTGCGGATCCAGGCCCGGTGCTGGAAGCGTGGAAGGCGCACATAGCTGCCGCCACTCCGGCGCCGTCCGCGAATCGCTAAGCCACCGGCCACCTCCGCCCGTGCTATCCTGTCTTCCTCTCTCACAGCGGCCATGCCGAAGCCAACTTCGCTCCCACGCGTCTGCATCGCATTAGGTTTTCCAGATGCGCAAAAACTGGTCGAGCATGCCCGTAAGGAAGCGGAAGCCGGGGAATCGTTTTTCGAATTCCGGCTGTACTATCTTCCCTCGCCGGAAAGCGGGATTGCAGCCATTCGTAAATTCCTTGCAGCCCATTCCGACTGCAGTATTCTGGCCACCTGCCGGCGTCATCAGAATCATGGAAAGTACAACGGCAGCGTCGAAGAGCAAATTCGAATTCTGAACGCGGCCGTCGACGCCGGCGCCCGCGCGGTGGACATCGAGATAGAAAGCGCTGAGAACCTGGCGGCCCGTCTGGACACCTTTCGCGGCAAGGCCCGCCTGATTCTCTCCTATCACAACTACGATGGAACCCCTTCGCCGGAAATTGTGCTGCGGCGCATGGCGCGCATCCCCGCGGATGCCTACAAGATCGTCACCACGGCGCGGAAACCGTCCGACAATTATCGGGTTCTGGCGTTGATGAAATCGAATCCGCGGACGCCGCTCATCGTGCTCTCCATGGGTGAAACGGGCTTCCCCACGCGAGTCTTGTCGACGGCCTGGGGAGGACTTTTCACTTATGCCGCCCCCAACTCCGCCGAAGGAACTTCCGCCGGACAAGTAAGCGCGCGGCAACTACGGAATCTCTACCGCGTGGAGAAATTCTCACGCGCCGCGAAGATTTACGGCGTGATCGCCGATCCGGTGCGTCATTCCATTTCGCCGGCTGTTCACAATCGCGCGTTCCAGGCGCATCGCTTGGACGCGGTCTATCTGCCTTTTCTGGTGAAGCCGCCGCAATTGAGAGATTTCTTCACGCTGGCTGAGCAGTTGCCGGTCAGTGGATTCAGCGTCACCATTCCGCACAAGCAAAAGGCGATGCGCTATCTCGACATTATCGATCCGCTGGCGCGTCGAATCGGCGCGGTCAACACCGTCTGGCGCAGGGCCGGCAAATGGCGCGGCACGAACACGGATGCGGAAGCTGTCACTGTTCCTCTCGCGCGCAAGATCCGGCTTTCGAAGTCCTCTGTCCTTCTGGTTGGAAACGGCGGCGCGGCCCGTAGCGCCGCATACGCGTTGATGGAGAGCGGCGCCAAGGTATCGATTGTCGGCCGAAATCCGGATCGCGTCCGATCGCTCGCGAAGACCTGCGGCGCGGAGCCACTATTGCGCGAGCAAGCCGAAGCTCGAAAGTTCGATGCCCTGGTCCACGCCACCTCGCTCGGCATGTTCCCGCATACCGACGGCTGTTTTTTTCAAAATGCGATCCCGGCCGAAGTAGTCTTCGACATGGTTTATAATCCCATCGAAACCGAGCTGGTGCGCCGGGCCACGGAACAAGGCTTGACGATAATCTCTGGCTTGCAAATGTTCCTGGAACAAGCCGCCCGCCAGTACGAAATCTGGACCGGAGCCACCGCGCCCAGAACCGTGATGGAAAAAGTAGCCATCGAAACCTTAACAGAG
>JAYTVY010000167.1:0-2112 GCA_043743755.1 Bryobacterales bacterium
CGAGGCGGGCGCTCAATTGCGGCGCTGTGCTGCTCATAAAGGACTCAGCCGGGCACTCTCGCCCATATTGACGGGGCTGGCGAGTGCCGGCCTGCTGAGGAAGAACTGGGCGCCGAGCCTGCTATGGGTATCCGAACGGCGTGCATGGATGAAGCAGACGCTGGCACAGGTGGATGTGCTGCTGGCGCCTGCGCCGAACACCGCGCGGCTGATCACGCTGAATGGATTGAAGCCGGTGGAAATGAGGACGTCCGGGTTCGGGCTGGAGAATCATCTTTCCCGGGCGGCCGAGGTGCATACACGCGATTCCGTTCTGCGCGTAGGTTACGTAGGGACGCTGCGGCAATCCAAAGGCCTGCATGTCCTGATTGACGCCATGAGCCGGCTGCCTCGCGGCGCTGCGCGGCTGGATATTTATGGTAGTGAGGGACCTTTCCCCGAATACGAGCGGACGGTATTGCGCCTTGCCGAGAGTATGGATAACGTTCGGTTCCTGGGGACCTTTCCTAACGAGAAGCTGCCGGAAGTGTTCGCCGGATTCGACGTGCTGGCGATTCCCGCCCTGTGGTATGAAAACTCGCCGCTGGTGTTGCTGTCGGCCTTTGCGCTGAAGACGCCGGTGGTGGCATCGAATGTAGGCAGCCTCGCCGATTTTGTAGAGCACGGCAAGAGCGGTCTGTTATTTGAAATGGGCAACGCGGACGATCTGGCGCGCCAGTTGCGCAAGCTTGTCGACGAGCCCGGCGAGTTGGAACGCCTCCGGTCGGGGATTCCGGAAGTACGGACCATTGACGACAACATCGGCGAACTGATCCAGATTTATACGAAACTCGTGGGCGATTCCGCGGGCCGCCGGCCGTTCGCCGGCCGTCCCCCCATGCTTCCGCGCGCGGCGATGCGCTGGGGCGCACTCCGGAGCTTTTTAAAGACGCGTGCCTTTGGCGCCAAGTTCGAGGGGGATCTGACGCTGATCCGATTTAAGGCGGACGCCCGCCCAAATCGAGAGCTGTGCTTCCAATTTCAATGGCACGCGCACGACGTTTTGCCTGAGTGGGTGGTGTTTATACACCTTGTGGACGAGAATGGAGACACGCAAATCCAGGGCGATCACCAGCTATGCCTTCACGAACAAGATCCTTGGGGTTTCGTTGAGTACCGGCTCAGCATCTTCACCGAGGTGCGTCATTGCGGAAAGAGTTATCGGATTCGGCTGGGCCTCTGGAATCCTGCGTCGGGAAGGCGTTTGCCGGTGCTGAGCTGCCGCGGAATGCAGGTGAAAACGGCGGACTGGGTATCGCCGTCCGGCGTGCAAATGGCGTGAGTCGCGGCATGCCGCGCGCCGGCCCGATGTCCTATACTTACGTGTAATTATCTTGATCTCGCCAGCCAGCACACGCCCGGAGCCGGCCCGGCTTGCCACCAGAATGAAGGCCGCGATTCCAGCCGGCATTTGCGCGATCTTACTCTTGCCGAGCCTGTGTTGGATTGCACTCGATAAGACGGTTTGGCCCTGGGATCAGGCCTGGTACGGGGAAGTTTCGGTGGATCTCTGGTACCTTCTGGTGCATCATCCGACACAGTGGGCCGCCGCGCTGGTGAAAGCGTTCGGTTTCAAAGCTCCGGGAATCGCCTGGCTGGGAGAATTCTTTGTTCCACTCGGCCAGGCTTTGGGCTCCATCGAATTTGGTTTGTTGTTTTCGGTTTTGGCCGCGCAATTCGCCACCCTGCTGCTCATCTACGGCATTGGCCGGAAACTAAGCGCCGGCCGCATGCAGCCAGCCCTGTTTGGCGTGCTGTTTGTATCCGCGGGGCCGCTGTTTGTAGCGATGGCGCATCACTATCTGGTGGAAAGCCTCCAGTTGCTTGCCGTAACCTATGTTTTCCGGATCGCCATCGCCGCGCCGGAATGGAGCCGCCTCAGGCTGATCGCTCATCTGCTGCTGGCCGCCGCATGCGCGCTTTTAGCCAAGAGCTCATCGCCGCTCTATACGGTTTTTCCCGGTCTGGTGGCTGCGTTTTGGGTGATACGCGCGAAATGCTGGGTAAAAGACGCCTCCGACAGACGTACCAGCCTGGTGATTCTCGCGATAGGACTTTGCGCGGCGGCAGGGG
>JAYTVY010000168.1:0-10052 GCA_043743755.1 Bryobacterales bacterium
ACGCCGAGAAAAAAGAAGACGACGGCAAGCGCAAGGCCCCCACGCTCTACAAAAAGGGCGAGAAGCCCACGGATCCGCCGTAGACCAGGCAGCACGGACGCTTACGCCGTCCGCATCGACTCCGTCTTGTCCTTCCCGCTCAACGCCGCCTGCGCCGCCGCCAGCCTCGCAATCGGTACCCGATACGGCGAGCATGACACATAGTTCATACCCACTCGATAACAGAACTCGACGCTGCTCGGATCGCCGCCATGTTCCCCGCAGATACCAATTTCCAGGTTCTTGGTAGTCTCGCGGCCCAGCTTGATAGCGTGCTCAATTAGCTTACCCACGCCTTCCTGGTCAATGGACGCGAACGGATCGCTCGTGAAAATCTTCAGGTCTTCGTATTGCTTTGAGAACTTGGTGTAGTCGTCCCGCGACATGCCCAGCGTGGTCTGCGTAAGATCGTTGGTGCCGAAGCTGAAAAACTCCGCATGTTTCGCGATTGCATCGGCCGTGATGGCCGCGCGAGGGATCTCGATCATGGTGCCCACCAGATATTCCAGGCTGCGCATGCCGGCCTTGGTCAGCACCTCATCGGCCACTCGGATCACGATGTCCTTCTGAAGCTCCAGCTCCTTTTCGAAACCTACCAGCGGGATCATCACTTCCGGAATCACCTTCACGCCCTTCTTGGCCACCTGTACGACGGCCTCAAAGATCGCTCGCGCCTGCATTTCGGTGATGTCGGTGTGCACAATGCCCAGCCGGCAGCCGCGGAAACCGAGCATCGGATTGAATTCGTGCAGTTCTTCCACGCGCTTCAACAGAGCCGGCAACCTCTTCTTCAGCTCCCCTACTGGAATGCCGAACGCTTCCGACATGGCCTTCTTGGTCTTGAGGTCGGCGTTAGGGAACCGGGCCATCGCCACCATCAAGTCTTCGCGCTTGGGCAAGAACTCATGCAGCGGCGGATCCAGCGTGCGGATCACCACCGGATAGCCGTCCATGGCCTTGAACAGCCCGGCGAAATCGGCGCGCTGCATCGGGAGCAGCTTAAGCAGCGCCTTGGCGCGTGTCTTTTCGTCATCCGCCAGAATCATGGCCTGCATATACGGAATGCGATCCGGCGCGAAGAACATGTGCTCGGTGCGGCACAGGCCGATGCCTTCCGCCCCAAAATCGCGAGCCGCCTTGGCGTCGCGTGGAATATCGGCATTGGCGCGAACCCCGAACTTGCCGCGGAATTCGTCGGCCCAGCTCATGAATTCAGCGAATACGGGACTCTTCGGATCCGGGTCCTTGGTCTTCGCCTGCCCGATCCACACGTCCGCGGATGCGCCGTCGAAGGAGATCCAATCGCCCTCATGGACGGCGATTTCCTTGTCGCCTTTCTTCACCGTGAAGCACTTCTTGTGTTCGTCGATCCGAATGGTTCCCGCGCCCACGATGCACGGCAGCCCCATGCCTCGCGCCACCACGGCGGCGTGGCTGGACTTGCCGCCCACTGCGGTTAGCACGCCCTTGGCGACTTCCATGCCGTGGATATCGTCCGGCGTGGTTTCCTTGCGGATCAGGATCACCGGATAGTCTTTCTTCGCTCGCGCCACCGCTTCATCCGCGGTGAACACGGCATGTCCCACGGCGGCGCCCGGGGACGCATCGATACCGTTGGCGATCTTGGTAAGCTGCCGCAGCGATCCGGCGTCGAACAGCGGATGCAGCAACTGATCCAGCTGCTGCGGCGCCACGCGCAGAATGGCCTCCCGGCGATTGATCATGCCTTCCTTCACCATCTCCACCGCAATGCGAACCGCGGCAGCGCCGGTGCGCTTCCCGTTGCGCGTCTGCAGCATGTACAGCTTGCCTTCTTCAATGGTGAACTCGAAATCCTGCATGTCGCGGTAATGCCGCTCCAGGTTTTCCGTGATCTGGCGCAGATGCCGGTAGGTGTCCGGCATGATCTTTTCCAGGTTCGCGATCGGCTCCGGCGTCCGGATGCCGGCGACCACGTCTTCTCCCTGCGCGTTCATAAGGAATTCACCGTAGAAGATCTTCTCGCCGGTGGCGGGATCGCGCGTGAAGCCCACGCCGGTGCCCGACGTCGGGCCCAGATTCCCAAACACCATCGCTTGTATGTTGGCGGCGGTTCCCAGGGTGTCCGGAATCTTCTCCATGCGCCGGTACGTGATCGCGTTCTTGCCCCACCAGGACCGGAACACGGCGTCTCGCGCCATGGCGAGCTGCGTGCGCGCGTCCTGCGGGAAACCCTTGCCGTATTCCTTCTGCACCAGCTTCTTGTAATCGACAATGACGGCTTTCAAATCGTCGGCCGTCAGCTCGGTGTCCAGCTTCACTTTGGCCTTGTGCTTGCGCTCGTCAAACACTTCGTCGAACTTCGCCATGTCAATCTCAAGCGCGACTTCGCCGAACATCTGCACAAAGCGGCGATAGCAGTCATAAGCGAAACGCGGGTTGTTGGTGCGCCGCGCCAGTCCTTCGGTGGTCTGATCGTTCAAGCCCAGATTCAGAATGGTGTTCATCATGCCGGGCATGGAGAATTTGGCGCCCGAGCGTACGCTTACCAGCAGCGGGTTGTCGGGATCTCCCAGCTTCTTGCCGATGGTGTGCTCCAGCCGCGTGAGCTGCTGCGAGATCTCTTGCTCAATCTCATCCGGAACGCGGTTTGCATTCTGGAAATAGAGGTTGCAGACCTCCGTGGATACCGTGAAACCGGGGGGCACGGGGACGCCGGCCTTGGACATCTCCGCCAATCCAGACCCTTTGCCTCCCAGTACATCCTTCATCTTGCCGTCGCCCTCGGCCATGCCGCCACCGAAGGCGTAAACGTGTTTTGCCATAGTTGTTCTATTCGTCCCTAGCTGACGCTGCGTTCCTGAGTGTTTTTGTCTGTGACGATTTCGGAGAAATCCGCGATCGTGGAGAACTCCGTGAGCAGGTTACTTAACAATTTTAAACGATTACGTCTTACAACATCATCTTTTGCGTTGACCAGTACTTTGTCGAAGAACAGATCCACCGCCGGGCGCAAGGTTGCGATGGCTCCCAGAGCCTCCGGGTAAGGGCTGGAACGGGCAATCTCGCGCACACGCAAAAAGTCGGCGTGCAGATTTTGTTCCGGTCCGGCTTCCAGCAGATATTCGTCTACCGGCCCCGGCTCCACGAAATCCGCCTGCTTCAGAATGTTCTGGATGCGCTTGAAACTGGCGGCCAGGGGCTCGAAGTCCTCCGTGGGCCGCGCCTGGGTCAGCGCTTCCAAACGCCGCTGAACATCCGGCAAGTTCTCCCATCCAGCTGCCAGAACCGCGCGCACTTCGTCGTACTGGAATCCGCGCACGTCGCGGAAATAGTATTCCACCCGGTCCCGCAGAAACTCCATGAGCTGCGTGTTGTCGATCAGCTGCTGCAGCGGGAGTTCCAGCCCGGATTCCACCAGAATCCGAACCATTCCCTGGGCCGCGCGGCGCAGCGCGAAAGGATCGCGCGATCCGCTTGGCGCCAGGCCAATGCGGAAGCATTCGCGCAGCGTGTCCAGCTTATCCGCAAATGAGAGCAGGCGCCCGGATTCGGTTTCAGGCAGCGAATCCTCCATGCTCGCGGGCTTGTACTGGTCGTAAACGGCCCGCCACACTTCGTCCACCTCGCCCTGCGCCTTGGCGTACAGGCCGCCCATGACACCCTGCAGATCGGTGAACTCCTTCACCATGCCGGTGGTGAGGTCGCATTTGGAAAGCAGTGCCGCTCGCTGCGCGTTATCCGACCCGCCCAGCTCGGCCACCAATTCCACTAGTCGCGTGGTCTTGTCCAGATAAGTCCCGAGCTTAGCCTGAAAAGTGACGTGATCAAGATCCGGCAGGCGGTCTTCGAGCCTGCGTTTCTGGTCGCCTTCCCAGAAGAAACGAGCGTCGTTGAAACGGGCGCGCAGGACGCGCTCATTGCCGTGCCGCACCAGCCCATCCGGATCGGCGCTGGTGTTCATCACTGCGATGAAATAAGGCGCCAGGCTGCCTTCCGTATCCTCCACCGAGAAATATTTCTGGTGGCGCCGCATCACCGTGACCAGCACTTCACTCGGCAGCTCAAGAAAGCGCGGATCGAAGTGCCCCAGGATCGGCGTGGGCAGTTCGGTAATGTAAACCAGAGTGTCCAGCAGGCCGGCATCCGGACGCAGCCGCAGCTGTTTGCCGTTGCTCTGATGGGCGATCAGCGGCGCAATGGCGGTTTCAATCTTCTTGCGCCGTGCCTCAGCGCCAAGCAGGACGCCGTTCGCCGCCAGCGCTTCTTCATAGTTGCCGGCGCCCACTTCGATGGATGCGCTTCCCATCACACGATGCCCGCGCGTCATACTTCCCGAATGAATTCCTTCAATTTCGAACGGAATCACCCGGTCGTCCAGCAACGCCAGCAGCCAGCGGATGGGCCGGATAAAACGCGACGTGCCCTTGCCGTTCCAGTACATGGTCTTGGGAAAGTGGATCCCCAAAATCAGCTGCGGCAGCGCCGCCGCCAGCAGCGCGCCTGTGTCCTGTCCCTTGGTGAGCTTCTGGAAGTAGAAATATTCGCCCTTGGGCGTGGTTTGCGTCGCCAGCAGGTCCGGCGTGGTGCACATCTTCTTGGCGAAGCCGGTAGCCGCCCCAAAGCCCGCCGACTTCGGCGGTCCCATCACCGTTTCTTCCGCGTCCGGCTGCCGCGCCGCAATCTCCGCGCGCAGCACTAGCCGTCTGGGCGTAGCATCCACGCCGGTCACGCGGCCCGCAATACTGTTCTTCTCCAGAAATCCCCGGAAGGACTCCCCCAGTTGCTTCAGCGCCCCGGGAATCATCCAGTCCGGAATCTCCTCGCACCCAATCTCAAGCAGGAAGGCTTGGTGGAGCAGGTTAGTCACATCCGCGCCATGCCGGGTCATTCGACACTCTCCAGCACCGGCTGCTGCGACTCATTCCATTGCGCAGCCACCCCAGTTGCCAGCTTCCGCACGCGCCCAATCACCCCCACGCGCTCAGTCACGCTGATAGCCCCGCGCGAATCCAACAGGTTAAACAGATTCGAACACTTCAGCACCTGATCGTAAGCGGCCAGCGGCGTAACCTGCAGCTCCAGCAGCCGGTAGCATTCCTGCTCGTGCAGATCGAAAAGCTTCCACAGCGTCTCAACATCCGCCAGCTCGAAATTGTAAACCGAGAACTGCCGCTCTTCCTCAAACCGCACCTGGCTATAGGACACGCCCGTGGTCCACTCAATGTCGTATACGCTCTCCACGTTCTGCAGAAACGCGACGATGCGCTCCAGGCCATACGTGATCTCCGCCGGCACCAGATCGAGGTCAATTCCGCCGCACTGCTGGAAATAAGTGAACTGCGTAATTTCAAGACCGTCCAGCATCACCTGCCAGCCGATTCCCCACGCCCCCAGCGTCGGCGATTCCCAGTTGTCCTCTTCAAACTTGATGTCGTGCTTCTTGAGATCGATCCCGATGGCTTCCAGGCTTCCCAGATATTGATCGATCACGTCCGCCGGAGACGGCTTCAGAATCACCTGCAGCTGCTGGTGCTTGTACAGCCGGTTCGGATTATCGCCATAACGCCCGTCGGCGGGACGGCGGCTGGGCTGCACGTAAGCCACCCGATATGGTTTGGGCCCCAGCACGCGCAAGAAAGTCTCCGGGGCCATGGTCCCGGCGCCCACTTCCACGTCGTACGGCTCGGTGATGATGCAGCCGCGCTCAGACCAGTACTGCTTCAAGTGAAAAACGGTCTCCTGGAATGTGCTCATAGGGCTTCCAGAATGGCCGGAGTGTGCAGCCTGCGCTCCACATGCTCCTCTACCTGCCGGATCAGCGAACGCCGCAGATCGCCGCAGGTTTCACGAGCCCACTTGCGCGGGGAAAGACCTGCAATGGGCGTCACCAGCATTTCGCTTGCGATCTCTCGCGATTCCGCGCCGATGCGGGGAGTGTCCAGATCCAGAAAACCGGCCAGGCGCACCGCCCACAGCACAAAGTACGTGGCGGCCGCGAATGCGTTTCCGTTCTCGCGCAAATAGTCGAGCGTCGCGGCCAGCAGCCGGAAATGCCTCTCATTGGCCTCTCCCGCCGGCAGGATGTGATCCGAGATTTCGGCCAGATAGTCGAGCGCGACGGAGGCTTCCCAGCGCCCGGCCAGGGCAAACTGCGAGTGGACCAACTCGCAAGAGTTGAGGCTAACCAGTTCGCGACTCTCCTTTTGGTAATACGAGACGGTTGCATGCGACAACCGCTCCAGACCGGACCCGAAGCCGCCCTTGGGCTTGCGCGCCCGGCGCGCCACGCCCCGTAGCTTGCCCTGGTCCCGCGTAAAGAAGCTAACGACAAGGTCGGCTTCGCGAAACGGCCAGGTTCGAAGGATGAAGCTTTCGCTCAAGCGAGCGGGCATTCGGCGGAACGCTTTAGGTTCTAGAGTAGCACGAATCAGCTAGACATATTTATGTCACATGCTAACATCGGAAATATGATGCGCACAACTGTCCGCCTCAACGAAGACTTGCTGCGCGAAGCCAAGAAAGTAGCGGCGGAGTCGGGGACCACCCTGACAGCCCTGATCCAGGACTCATTGCGAAAGACGCTCTCGGATCGCGCACGGCCCCGAAAGCGCAAAACGATCCGGTTCACGACATGGGGTAAAGGAGGCGTCTTGCCGGGCGTCAATCTAGACAGCAACGCAGCCCTGCTTGCCCGCATGGACGGACCGGATGATCCTGATTGACGTCAATGTCCTGATCTACGCCTTTCGCAAGGATTCGGTGGACCATCCGGCATATCGGGACTGGCTGGCGCGAGCGATGGCTTCCGATGAACCGTACGGCTTGGCCGGAATCGTGTTAGCGAGTTTTCTGAGAATCGTCACCCACCGCCGCGTCTATAGCCCGATCACGCCCATCGACGTCGCTCTGCGGTATCTAACCGACATCAGTGTCGAGCCAAACTGTCTCTTAGTGGCGCCCGGACCGAGGCACTGGGAGATCTTCACACGCCTGTGCCGCGATCCCAATACCGGCGGCGATCTGATACCGGATGCTTACCTTGCCGCGATAGCGATTGAAAACGGATCGGAGCTTATCACAACGGACCAGGACTTCGCGCGCTTCGCCGGCCTGCGCTGGCGTCATCCGCTGCGTTGACCGAACCCGTCAGTCCGCGAGCAGCGCGAAGGAAAACGTCGATCCTTCGCCCGGTTTGGACGTCGCCCAGATGCGTCCCCCGTGGCGCTCCACGATGCGTTTGCAAATCGCCAGCCCGATCCCGCTGCCGGGATACTCCCGGCCATGCAGCCGTTTGAAAACGCCAAACAGCGATCCGGCATGCTCGGGATCGAACCCGATGCCGTTGTCCTCCACCGCGATGATCCACTCGTCACCCTCAGGTCTTGACGAGATCCGGATCCGGGGAGGCTCACCGGCCTTCCGATACTTGATGGCGTTTCCGAGCAGGTTCTGGAACACCTGCGTCATCTGCGATTGGTCCACGCTCACCGTGGGCAGGGTACCCTGCTCAATTTCGGCTCCGCTTTCCGCTACCGCCGTCCCGAGACCTAACAACGCCAGGTCCACCATCACGGACAGGTCCGTCGATTGCGGCGGCTGAAGCTCGGCGAATCCGAAGCGCGAAAACTGCAGCAGATCGCGGATCAAGACGCTCATCCGGTTCGCCCCGTCCACCGCGAAGCGGATATATTCATCGGCTTCCGGACCCAGTTGCCCTCCATACTTCCGTGAAAGCAGCTGCGTGTAGCTGGCCACCATGCGCAGCGGTTCCTGCAGATCGTGGGAGGCCACAAATGCGAATTGCTGCAGGTCGTTGTTGGTGCGGCGCAGAGCTTCATTTACTTCCTTGCGCTCGTTCAAGTCCATGGTAAACGCCACGCCTTCGCCGGTAGTTCCCAGTGAAGCGGCCGTCAGCACGGGAATGCGCTTGCCATTCTTATGCAGGAACTCCTTCTCGTAGGGTTTGGCCACTCCGGCGGCCCGCAGCTCCGCGATCGCGCGCTGGTCGGCCGAGTGCCATACCTCCGGCGTGACGTCTTTCCAGGAGAAACCAGCTGACAAATCCTCTCGAGTTCGCCCCATTAGCCGGAGCTGCTCCACGTTGGCGTCCAGCACGCGCCCGTCCAGGCCGAAACGCGCGATCCCGATCATGTTTGACTCGGCCAAGTGGCCGAAATGAACACCGGCATCGGACGGTTGAAGTCCCGTGATCTCGCGCAGCGTCACCACCACGCTTGATGGATTTTCGCTTTGGCCGCGGATCAGCGTGACGCTCAAGTTGACGGCCAGCTTCGTTCCCGGCAATTCCAGCCCGGAAACAGTCTCGCCGGCAAGAGCCCGCTGGATCACCGCGTTATCCAAGAAACGGGTATCGCCCAGCATGCGGTTCGCGGCGGGATTCGCGCGAATCACAGCGCCGCCGGCATCCAGTACCAGCACGCCGTCGGGCAATCCATCGAATACGGCATCCATCTGGCGGAGCCGCGCCAGGTCCGGATCAGGAAGGTTTCCAGAAGTCTGCGAGCTGCTCATCAGGACGCGTCTCGCCCGCCATTATAACAGGTCTCGCATGCTATCCTGATGCCAGCGGAGTCCCCGCGAGCAGTACGATGGCCACTCCGAGAACGCCAGTCCGCTATCACCTTTCCGAACCATTGACCGCCGTCAGGCTAGAGGTGCATCCAGGCAGTTCCCTCCGGGATCCCACTGAGAAACTGGTCGAAATTCCCGCCGGCGCCGTGATCGAAGTGGAAGGCCTGGCGTCCAGTTCCGGGTTGATCAACGTCCTTTGGAATGGGGATGCTTTCTCCGTTTTCAACGAAGATCTTCAAGAGAAGGCGCGCCGCATCGATACCGCCGCGTCCTGAAGCGATGAAAACCGAAAAAGATCTCGACTTGGTGCGCGCCTCCGCCGAAGGCGATCTGGACCGCATGCGCGCGTTATTTGGACGCGGCGCCAAGGTAAATACGCGCCTGAAAAATGGCGCGACGCCCTTGCTTGCCGCAGCCGTCGCGGGCCGCGTGGATGCCGTGCATCTGTTGCTGGTGCAAGGCGCGGACCTGAAGGCTCGTTACAAGGACGACGCCACGGTTCTGGTGATGGCGTCCACGCAAGGGCAGGCCGCCATCGTCCGCTTGCTGCTTCAAAAAGGAGCCAACCCGGGCGAGCGCACGCGCGGCGGCGTCACGGCCCTGCTGGCAGCCGCCATCGAGGGTCATGCCGAGGTGGTGGAAGCCCTGCTTTCCGCCGGCGCCGAGGCGAATGCCACCGACGCACGCGGCGTCACCCCGTTGATTGGCGCGGCCGTTAACGGCCACATCGAGGTGGTCTGCGCCCTGCTGGCCAGCGGCGCCGCCATCGATGCGAAAAGCGACTCGGGATTAACCGCGCTAGCCGCGTCCATCGTGTCCACGCCCGCCATGACCTGGCTCCTGCTGGAACACGGCGCGCAAGCCGGCGGCGTGGATGAAAACGGCCGCCCCATCCTGGTGACCGCTGCCGCAGGCGGCAGCACCGAGGCTCTGCCCATGCTTCTGGCCAAGGGCGCGAATCTCGAAGCGACGGACCGCGATGGCGCCACCGCGCTGCTCGCCGCCACCCTCGCCGGCCATCTGGAAGCCGTCAAGTTCCTGCTGTCGCAAAATGCGAATCCGAACACCGCCGGACAAGGCGGCATCACTGCGTTGATCGCTGCCGTAGTTCGCGGCCACGCTGAGATCGTGGAGCTGCTCCTCGATGCGGGAGCCGATGTAAACGGCCATACCAGCGAAGGCGTAACCGCCCTCATGGCCGCCGTGAACAGCAATCCCGACGCCGTGCCGGTTCTAATAAATCGCGGAGCTGACCTGAATGCGGCCGACCAGGGCGGCATCACGGCTTTGCACGCCGCCGCCGCTATCGGGAACCTCGAGCTGGTGCGCTCGCTGATTGCCGCGGGAGCCGACGCCGCGCTTCTCACATCCAACGGCCTGACACCCTTGCAAGTCGCCGAGGCCGCCGGCTTCACGGAAATCGCCGATTTCCTGCGCTA
>JAYTVY010000169.1:0-5368 GCA_043743755.1 Bryobacterales bacterium
CCGTATCCGCACACGAACATTCGTGGACCGGGCATGGCGCCGCGATTGATAAGGTCGCGCATGGCGATGTCCATGTAATCCTGCGAGCCCAAGTCGCGCACCGTGGTCACACCCGCTTCGAGAGTTTTGCGGGCGTTCTCTTGGGCCAAGAACACCGTGACGGCCGCCATGCGGGTCTGGTTAAGCGGGCGCGTGCCGGGCTGGCGGTCCCAGTAATAGGTCATGTGCGTGTGCACGTCGATGAGGCCCGGCAAGCCGTAATAGCTGGACCAGTCGATCACCTCCGCCGAAGCAGGCGCGGGCGGATTGCCGGCCGTGACGCTGCGGATGCGGCCGTTCTCGATCAGCACCAGCGCGCCGTCGATTACTTTTTCGCCGTCCCAAAGGTGGCCGAAGCGGACCGCGGTGAGTCTGGGATCGGCCTGGAGAGGGAGCAGCAGGAGAAATGCGAGCAGGGTTTTCATTTGACGCTCCTTGTGTCGAGCAGGGCGATGCCGCCGAGGAAGACGCCGACGGCGCCGAAGAGAAAGCCGCCGCAGATCCAGCCGATGTTTCGGAACCATGTGGTAGTACGGTTTTGCGCGGGATCTTTAGGTAGATAGAACACCAGGACGGCTGACCCTTTGGCCGCCGGCGTTGGGGCCGATCCTCGGACGGGGGCGTGCTGGGGTGGCGTGAATTCGTATTCGGTGCCGTTGACGAAGACGCCGTCAATGGCCGTGGCTTCGCGATGGAAGCGCCACTCGTGGCGCATGGCAATGGAGGCGGCGATCAGGCTGGCGAGGCCGATAGCCAGCAGCGTTGGGCCCATCCAGCGTTTGCGCATTAGCGTAGATAGAACAAGCTCAACCGCGGGAGGCCGGCGGATTCCAGCAGCGCGCGGTCGAGATATTGTTTTTCGAGCATGGTCAACTGATCGGCGGTCATCTTGCCGCGGTAGGGACGAAGCTGGCGGTCGAGATCCTGACGGATACGAAAGAGATCCTCGTCGGACTGCCCAGTGCGGGCGATAGCGACCATCTTATCTTCAAGCGCCGTGAGCCGCTGCTCCAGCTGTTCGAGATTTGCATAATGAATTTCGCTTTCCGAAGCCAGGCGATCGATGGATTCGGCAATGCTTTCGTAAGCTGGCAGCTTGTGAAGCTGCGTCGCGCTTGCGGCCAAATAGGAGTTCAGCTCCTCGAGTGAAAAAGGGACCTTGACCTCTCGAGCCGGGGCCACGCCGGCCATGGCTTGCGCTTCCAGCATTACGGCCTGAGCGCAGTACGCCACGGAATTCACCTGCTGGATGCGGCTCTTCTTTGTGCGCCATTTCTCGAAGGCTGCGTCAATGCCGCGGAGCGCCGCTTCCAAAGGAACGCCGGCGTTCTTCCAGGCTTCCAGCAGCGCCCAATCGAGCGGCGAGAGCAGGAATAGCGCGGTGCCGCGGGCGCGCTGGAAGTGCTCCTCGATTTCGGTGAAGTAGTTGAAGTAGTTGGCGGCCTGCCAGCTTACTTCTTCTTCTGGAGGCGGCGCCATATCAGTTCCAGTCCTTCCAGGGTGAGGTCTTCATTAATGTATTTCAAGTAGCGCGAGGCGGGCAGGATGAGCGATGCCTGGCCGCCGGTCGCGATGGCTTTGGTTTCCGGGCCGAGCTCTTTGATGACGCGCTCCAGAATGCCGTCGATGAGTCCGGCGAAACCGTAGAACAGGCCGGACTGAATGCTATCGACGGTGTTCTTTCCGATCAGCGTTTCGGGCTCACGAAAATCGACCATGGGGAGACGAGCGGTTCGCGAGAAGAGGCCGGTGATGGAAATACCGATGCCGGGGCAGATCATTCCCCCCAGGTATTCACCGCGGGCGGACACAATGTCGAAGTTGATGGTAGTGCCCAGATCCACCACCACGCAGGGTCCGCCATAGCGGTGGAAGGCGGCGAGGCCGTTGACCACGCGGTCCGCGCCTACTTCCTTGGGGTTGTCATAGAGCACCGGCATTCCGATGTCGAGGCCAGGGGTGATGAACTGAGGCGTGGTCTGAAAGTATCGCTCGGCCATGGCGGTGAGCACGCTGTCGAGCGGCGGGACCACGCTGGCGATGATGATGCCGTCGACTTTGGAGAGATCGAGTTCGGCCAGAGCGAACAAGTTCCGCATCAAGACGCCCCACTCGTCGGCGGTCTGCTCGTGAATGGTTCGCAGGCGCCAGCGGCGGGTGAGCTGGCCATTGTCAAATGCGCCGATGGTGATATTGGTGTTGCCGGCGTCGAGCGCTAAGAGCATGGGCGGACTCCTCCGTTGACGATTAGATTGCGTTTGCCGTCGTCGGCGCGCACGACCAAGAAACCGGCCGGCGTGAGACCTTCGGTGGTGCCGACAAGGCTGGCGCCGTCCAAGTCCACTTCGACGCGGCGATCGCGGACATAGCTGGATGCATGGGCGAACGCGTCGAGAATGACATCGCGTCCGGACGTGGCCAGCAACCCGCACCAGGTGTCCACGGCGGGCAGCAGAGCGCACAACAGATCCTCGCGGGATTGCGGGCGGCCGGCGGCGATGCGCAGCGATGTTGCGAGGGAAGCGAGATCGGGCGGGAATGCCGCGTGATTGACGTTGATGCCGATGCCGGCGATGATGGCGGGAGCGTCCAACTGCGCCAGGATACCCGCGCATTTCTTCGGGCCGATCAAGACGTCATTAGGCCAGCGCAGGTCGCACGCGACAGCGCAGGTTTGCTGGATAGCTTCGGCGGTGGCGAGCCCGAGGGCCAAGGAGACCAGGGGCAGGGAATCGGGAGCGAACGGGTAGCGCAGGACGATTGAGACGTAGAGCCCCGCATCGGGTTCAGAGTGCCAGCGGCGGCCGTGGCGTCCCTGGCCCGCGGTCTGTTCATCGGCGCCGACCACGGTGCCGTTGGGTGCTCCGGCCGCGGCGAGTTGGGCGGCAGCGTGCATGGTGGACGGCAGAGTAGCATGCCAGTGGAAGTTGTCATGCGGGACGCGGGCAAGATCGAGGGGCATTATCGATCCAGCTCCAGGCGGAAGTTGATATCCGCCGCCGGGGCGGAGTGCGTGAGTGCGCCGACGGAGATGAAATCGGCGCCGGTTTCCGCGTAGGCACGAACGGTTTCGAGTGTGATGCCGCCAGACAGCTCGACGGTGGCGCGCCCCGCGATGGTTCGTATCCAAGCAGCGGCTTCGCGCGGAGTCAAGTTGTCGAGCAGCAAGTGAGTTGCTCCGCAGTCGAGAGCCTCATTCAGTTCCGCGATGGAGCGCACTTCGATTTCGACGGGGAGCGCGGTGTGGCGCGCGAGAGCGAGCGCGGCGCGGACGCCGCCGGCCGCGGTGATGTGGTTGTTCTTGATCAGCACCGCGTCGTAGAGGCCCATGCGGTGATTGACCGCGCCACCCGCCGCGGTGGCCATTTTTTCCAGGGCGCGGAGACCCGGCGTAGTCTTGCGCGTGTCGAGGATCCGGCAGTTTGTGCCCGAGACGGCGTCGACGTATTTGCGGGTGAGGGTGGCGATGCCGCAGAGACGCTGCAGGAAGTTAAGCGCGACGCGTTCGCGCGAAAGCAAAAGATGCGCGGGGCCGTCCACCAGGCAGATCTCGCCGCCTTCGTCGAGTCGGTCGCCGTCATGGGCGCGGACTTCGGGATTCTCGAACAACAACGGGAGCAGGCTGGTTCCGGCGACGATCAACGGCTGGCGAGCAATGATTCGGGCGTGCGCGGTAAGCTCAGCCGGGACGCAGAGCGTGGTAGTAACGTCGCCCGTGCCGATGTCCTCGGCGAGAGCATTCTCCACGATTTGCACGGGGGTCATTTCAGGGAGGCGAGCGCCGCGAGGCTCTTCTCCAGCTGGGCTTGATACTCGGCGCGTTTGTCCCGCAAGGAATCGATCACTTTCGGCGGCGCTCCACTCAGAAACTTCTCGTTGCCTAGTTGGCGGTCCTTATCGATCACCAGCTTCTGAAGCTGGAGGATTTCCTTTTCGAGACGGGGGCGCTGGCCGTCGTCGCTGGCCTGCGGCGTTTCGAGCCATAGGTCGAACTCGGGCGTGGAGCGTACAGCGCCTTCCAGCTTTGGCGGGGTTTCGGCGCGGATGTCGAGCTTGACGTTCGCGAGCTTTTCCAGAACGTCGCGATAATGGCTCGCGACGGTCTGGACGCCGTCACGGCAGTAGAGTACGCCGGGCAGAGATTCCTTCTGGCCCAGCTTGCGGTCGGCGCGCAATGTGCGGGCGGCGGTGATGAGCTCCTGGAGCAAAGCCATCTCCCGCTCGGCGGCTTCGTCCACGCCCGAGGGCTTCGGATAAGCGGCCAGCGCGATAGAAGTGTTCTGGCCGAGGCGGTGCCACAACTCCTCGGTGAGGAACGGCAGGATGGGATGCAGCAGGCGCAAGTACGCTCCGAAGACGTGCAGCAGGTTGCGCCAGTCGTCGGTGAGCCCGGAATTTTCAGCCAGACGGAGCTTCTTGACTTCGAGATACCAGTCGCAGAAATCGTGCCAGAAGAAGTGCCAGAGCGTCTCGCCGGCTTCATGGAAGCGGTGAGTGGAGAGTGAATTATTCACCGACTCCGCCGTGCGGCTGAGCAGGCTGAAGATCCAGCGATCTTCGAGCGATTCGGGCTGCGCGGGCTCGGGCAGGCAGGGATCCACGCCGGAGCGCTCCAGGTTCATGAAGATCAAGCGAGCCGCGTTCCAGATCTTGTTGGCGAAGCCGCGGGCGCTGGTGAGGCGATCCTCGGTATAGACGATGTCCGTTCCCGGCGCGGCGGCCAACAGCAGCGAAAGGCGGACCGCGTCAGTGCCGAAGCGATCGATAATATCCAGAGGATCGATGACGTTCCCGCGCGTCTTGGACATTTTCTTCTTGTCGGCGTCACGGACGAGGCCGTGCATGTGGATTTCGCGGAACGGAACCTCGCCGGTGAGCTCGATGCCCATCATGATCATGCGGGCCACCCAAAAGAATAGGATGTCGAAGCCGGTAATCATCAGCGACGTGGGATAGTAAGTGCGCAAATCGAGCGTATCGGCCGGCCAGCCGAGCGTCGAGAACGGCCACAGGCTGGAGCTGAACCACGTGTCGAGTACGTCGGGGTCCTGCTCGATAGTTTTCGAACCGCACTCAGCGCAGGCTTCTGGAGCTGTACGGGCTACCGTGATGCCAGAACAGTCGGTGCAATGCCAGGCGGGAATTCGATGGCCCCACCAGAGCTGCCGCGAGATACACCAGTCGCGAATATTCTCCATCCAGTTGAAGTACGTCTTGTTCCAGTTTTCGGGAACGAAGCGAATACGTCCGTCGGCCACGGCGGCGATGCTCTTTTCGGCTAACGGTTTGACCTTCACGAACCATTGCGTGGAAACCAGCGGCTCCACAA
>JAYTVY010000170.1:0-3832 GCA_043743755.1 Bryobacterales bacterium
GTTAAACCCGTACGGCGGACCCCCAGGTCCGCGCGGGGGCCCCCGCCCCCGCTAGCTACCGCTTGGCAGTATGCCGCGTGCTACCCCCGCCCCCAGTCCACCCCTTCAGATTCGCCTTCTCCGCATTAAACGTAACGACGAACGGGCTAACCGCGTAGCTTACCGGACTAGCCTGAAACGTAAGGACAGCCCCAGGTTCCACTTTCCCCGGTAGCGCCGTTTCAAAACGAAGAATAGCGTCGCCGGCGGCGCCGTCAATCGCAATCACCACGGTTTTCGGCTTCACCGCGGGCTCGATGGATACCACTTTGCCGGACAGCTCGGGCATCAGCGTGCCTTCCATGCTGGTCTTGAAATAGCTCGCGCCATCGGTTCCGGTGAGCGCTTCTTTGATGCTCCTCCACAAAGCCAGCTGCGGATTCTGGCGGGCATCGTCTTCCTTCTTCTTCCTCAACGCTTCGGCAATCTCTTCGCGCGTGCGGATGTGCAGACCGGCGGGCGGCGTGGGATTGTCTTTCGCCGATTGGAGCAGCTGATCCAAGTCGTCCGAGCTGCCATGGTAGTTGGTATAGGCCTTTTTCAAATACTCCAGCACCTGCTTGCGCCCATCGCGAGGGAGAGAATTGGGACCATCATAGGCCGCGGCGCGCGCAAAATAGAACAAGGCGGCGGGCAGATCTGAGGGATTATCCGCCTTCTGGCTGTACATGGTGGTGGCCAGCAGGTAGTCGGTATCGCCATTATTCGGAGTTATGGTCAGGCTTTTCTTCAGGTCTTCCTCGGCGCCCTGCCAATTCCTGCGTTGCATCGCGATCCAGCCCAGCGTGGTGTAGGCCAGCGTCTCCACTTCGGGTCGCGCTTTTTCCCACTGTTCCGGCGTTAGAGGCGGCATCGGAGTAGCAATGTTGGCAAGCATGTCGCTGGTGGCTTTCTGGCTGAGTTCCAGAAGCTCGGGCGAAGGCGTCGCGGTGGCGCTGAGGGGACGCGTGAGCAGCATGATGTAATACTGTGCGGTCCTGTTCTTGGGATCCAGCGCCAGGATTTCCTTCGCGATGTTTACCGCGTCGCGGGGCCGATTGAGCGCCGCGTAGGTGGTGAGGTAAAGCGTGAGGCGGTCCTCTCCATAGGCGGAATTGGGGTATTGGGCCTTCCATTGATCCAGCTTTTGAAGCCGGGTGGCGGAATTCGTGTCGGTCCGGATGGCCTCAAACAGGTCGTATTCGGCGCGATCCTGGAACTGTTTGCCGGCGGGCGCTCCGGCTGGGCTTTGCGCGCGGGCGCCGGCGGAAAAGACGCCGGCCAGCGCGAAAAGCAAGAGTACTCTGGATGTCAGAAACATCGCCGCCTCCCGGGAATTGCCTGTAGTGGCCGGATTCCGGCCACCTGGGGAGTATATCGAACCGCGACGGCCTTTGGGCAGCGCCTTAGCGCCGGCGTCGGACGGGTGGTTTCCTGGGGGTCGCCGCGCCTGTGCCGGTCCAGCCCTTCAAGTGTTCCTTGTCGACGGTGAAGTGGACCATGAACGGATTCGCGGTATAGCTGGTGGGGACACCCTGGAAAGAAAGCACGGCGCCGGGTTCTACTTTGCCGGGCAGCGCGACCTCAAACTTCAGCGTGGCGTCCGCAATTTTGCCGGTGGAGTCCGCGATGGCCAGCAAGATGATCTTGGGTTTAAGGGCGGGCTCGATAGAAACTACTTTGCCGGTTAATTCGGGCAGCAAGCTGCCCTCCATGCTGGACTTGAAGTAGTTGGCGCCATCCGCGCCGGTGAGTGCTTCCCTGACCGATTTCCAAATTGCGAGCTGCGGATTCTTGGCTGCGTCGGCTGCGTCGGCTTCCGCCTTCTGCTTGGCGATTTCAACGGCGCTTACGATCTTGAAACCGGCGGGGGGCGCGGTATTTGCCTTGGCGAGCTGGATTAACTGGTCAAGTCCTTCGGCGCTCCCGTGATAGGTGGTATACGCCTTCTGCACATACTGCAGCACTGTCTTGCGCCCTTCCGGGTTTAAGGCGCCTGTGCCGTCATAGCCGGCTGCGCGGGCGAAGTAAAACAGGGCATCTGCCTGCTTTTCGGGGTTCTTCTGGCTGACAATTACCGTGCCCATCCAATAATCCACATCGCCGTTGTTCGGATTGATGGCGAGTTCCTTTTTGAACTCCTCCTCGGCGCCGGTCCAGTTCTTGCGCTGCATGGCGATCCATCCAAGACGGGTATGCGCCAAAGCTTCCACGTCTTTGCGCGCGATATTCCAGTTTTCCGGTGTTACGTTCGGCGGGGGTGTATTAATGTTGGCCAGAATCGAATTGGCTGCCTTCTCGCCCTGATCGAGAACTTCCGGAGGGGGCGTGCCATTGCCCGCCAGCGCCTGCGTGAAGTACATGATGTAGTACTGGGCGGTAAAGTCTTTCGGATTCGCGGCGAGTATCTCGTTGGCCATGGCTACGGCCTCGGCGGCGCGTGCGAGTCCCGCATAGGTGGTGAGGTATAGCACGCGGCGCTCGTCGATAAAGGCCGTGGTGGGATACTGGCTCTTCCACTGTTCCAGCTTCTGGAGCTTGGTGGTGTTGTTAGTGTCCTTGGTGATCGCGTCGTACAGGTCATATTCGGCGCGATCCTTCCATTCCTTCTGGCCGGTCTGCGTGGCAGGCGTGCCTTGCGCCAGCACACGCGCCGGGATCAGCGCCAAAACGCCCGCCAAGGCGACCCCTAAAACAAATCTCGATGGTGTCAGAAACACTCCCGCCTCCCGAAAATCCTAGTCTAAATGATGAAGCTGCTCGGCCTGCTCCGCACAACCGATGCAATTGCGGAGTATAGCCGAATCGCAGTCATGGTGGCAACTTTCCTAAACGTTAGATGCGCCTGACCACATTCTTGTTCCCGTATATCAGTGTACCCCGCCACGGAGGTGGTGGCTACCCGTCTGGTCAAAGGTAGGCCCTCGCCCCGCCCACGCCCCACAACAATTAGGCGCTAAAATGTTTGGGCATGAGCACGTCGCGCTCCATGCCGGGCGGTTGGGTGGATCGCGGCAGCCTTCCCAAGGGCGAGAACGGCCGGAACCTGTGCCGGTGGTGCCGGCTCGAAGTTCCCAAGGGACGCATCACCTTCTGCTCGGGTTGGTGCGTGGAGGAGTGGAAGCTGCGCAGCGATCCAGGGTACCTGCGCGAAAAGGTCCTGCAGCGCGACAAGGGTGTGTGCGCCGCCTGCCGGGTAGATTGCCTGGCGGAGTGGATCCACATCAAGAAACTGCGGGGCGGAGCGCGGTCGCGCCGGCTGGCGCTTTGGGGTCTAAAGCCGGCGTCGCGAAAAAGCTTGTGGGATGCGGACCACATTCTCCCAGTGGTGGAAGGCGGCGGGGAGTGCGACCTTTCCAACCTGCGAACGCTATGTCTGCGATGCCACCGGGAGGCGACACTGGCGCTCCGGAGGCGGCTGGCAGGCGGCCGGGACAAAGGCTAGAATCGACTGAGAGAACAGATCATGGAAACCGCCGCGCTTATGTCCGTTGAGGAGTATCTCCTCACAAGCTATCCGGATGGCGACCGCGAATACGTGGATGGAAGGATAGTGGAGCGGAATGTAGGCGAATTCGACCACAGCCACTGGCAAACCAGGATCGCGGTCTATCTCGTCATGCACACAAACAGCATTGGACGGGAGTCGAGTTGCGGGTACAAGTGAAACCCACCCGATTTCGGATACCCGACGTGACCATGATTCGGGCTGCCCAGCCCGGAGCGGGAATGCTCACCGATCCGCCGATGCTTGTTGTAGAGGTGCTTTCCAAGGATGATCGAGCCGGCGATCTTCAGGACAAGATCGACGACT
>JAYTVY010000171.1:0-6632 GCA_043743755.1 Bryobacterales bacterium
CGGCGGACCCCCAGGTCCGCACGGGGCCCCCCGGCCCCGCCCTACAATGAATCTGACCATGCTTCGCCTCCGCGAACTCGCCCACCGTCTTAGCTGCCAGCTTCACGGCGATCCCGACCTCGAAATCACCGGCGTGGCCGGCCTGGACCAAGCTGGTTCCACCGATCTCACATTTCTCGCCAACCCCAAGTACGCGCACAAAGTGAAGAACACGCGCGCGGCCGCCGTGCTGGTCTCCGAGCCGCTCCCCTTCAATCCGCCCGCGAGCCTTGTTTCGGCCAATCCATACCACGACTTCGCCAGGGCCCTTGAGTTTTTCTACCAGCCGCCGCGTCCAGCCCCGGGCATCCATCCCACCGCCGCCATCGCCCCCACCGCCCGCATAGGCGAGAACGCATCCATCGGCGCGTTCGCGGTGATCGGCGAGAACGTCGCCATTGGACGCAATGCCGTCCTGCATCCGCACGTGGTGATCTACGCCGGCGTCGAAATCGGCGACGATTTCACCGCGCATTCCCACTCCACCGTGCGTGAATTCTGCCGCATCGGCAGTCGCGTCATCCTTCAGAATGGCGTAGTAATCGGCGGCGACGGCTTCGGATTCGCGAAAACTTCCGCGGGCACGCATTACAAGATCGCTCAGTCCGGTGTCACGGTGATTGAGGACGATGTCGAGATTCAGACGCTCTCCTCCATTGACCGCGCCACGGTCGGCGAAACCCGAGTCCGCCGCGGGGCAAAGATCGATTCGTTAGTGCAAGTCGGCCACGCCTGCGTGGTGGGCGAGGACAACATCATCTGCGCCCAAACCGGACTCGCCGGCAGCTCTATCCTCGAAAAGAACGTGCTGCTGGCCGGCCAAGTGGGCATCTCCGGGCACCTCACCATTCACGACAACGCCGTGGTGTACGCGCAGAGCGGCGTGGGCGGCGATGTGGCGGCCGGCGCGGTGATCTCAGGCTCGCCCGCCTTCGAGGTTCGCGACTGGCTGCGCGCCGTCACGGCTTTCCCCAGGCTGCCGGATCTGCTGAAGACGATGCGACAATTGGAAAAGCGCATTCAAACACTGGAAGACGCCCTCAACAAAGAGTCATGAAGGCCATCAAGGACACTGAAAATCGCCGGCCGGTGGCATATCTGAACGAGACTTTCCTCGAGAGTCCGGACGCCCGCGGCCTGCGCATTCTGTCGGAATATCTGGAGCCGCTCTCGCATTTCCGCGACGAGAAAATTCAAGACACCATCGTCTTCTTCGGCTCCGCGCGCATCCGCGAGGAAGGCGATATGGGCGCTTACTATAACGATGCCCGCACCCTCGCCCGCTTGATCACCGAGTGGTCCGACAAGATCGAAATCTCCACGCGCCGCTTCGTCGTTACTTCCGGCGGAGGGCCCGGCATCATGGAAGCCGCCAATCGCGGCGCCTCTGACGCAGGCGGGAAAACGGTGGGCCTCAATATCGGCCTCCCGTTTGAGCAGCGCCCCAATCCGTACATCACGCCCGAGCTTTCCTTCGAGTTCCACTACTTCTTCATGCGGAAGTTCTGGTTCGCTTATCTCGCCAAAGCCCTGGTCATCTTCCCCGGCGGCTTCGGCACTCTAGACGAGCTCTGCGAGATCCTCACGCTGGTTCAGACCCGCAAACTGGAAAAGAAGATCGCGATCATCTTGTACGGATCGAAGTTCTGGAAAGAGGTCCTGAACTTCGACGCATTGGTGAAGCACGGAATGATCGCGGCCGATGATTTGAACCTCTTCGAAATCGCCGACGACCCCGCCGGCGCGCTCGCCATCCTGCAAAAGAAGCTGACCGCCTGGTATCTTCAGCCCGAGACGCCGCCCGAGGAAGCCCCCGAAATCGCCCGTTCGCGCGTGTAGCGCCATGCCCGAGAAACTTAAAGTTTTCTACCGGCACCTGGGCAAGCTCGGTAAGACGTTTGCCGTTTTACTGCTCATCTATCTGGTTCTGCTTCTGGTGAAGCCGTCCAGTGGCTGGGTCGCCTTCCTGCAGTTCGTTCTGATAATTCTCGGCTTCTGGCTGGCGCTGCGCTTCACCCGCGCCTTCATGCGCAAGGCCATCTGGCGATTGCGGAATCGCCTGCTGGTCACGTATCTCTTCATCGCCGTGGTTCCGGTACTGCTTATTGCCACGTTGTCCGGACTGGCCATGTATTTAATGTTGAGCCAGCTGGCTGCGTATCTGGCCAACTCCGAGCTGGACCGCCGCATCGCCGCGCTGGACCGCGCCGCGCAACAGATTGCCGTGGCAGCGCCTCAGCATCGCACCGAAGTGATGCGTTCGGTGGCGGAGAGCAACAGCGCCCGTTTCCCCCAGCTGGCCTTTGTGGTTCGCGAAGGCGATACGGTAACCATCTGGCCGCCCGGCAGCGGTCATACGCCGCCGCATCCCAAGTGGGGCAATGCCAATGGCATCGTGGTCCATCGAGGCCGCTATCATCTATGGTCTCGCATCCTTCGCGAGACCACCGCCGTCACAGCCGTCGCTCCAATTTCGCGGCAGTACCTGAGCAACCTGGTTCCCGGCCTGGGCGATATCTCGCTGCTCGATCTCGCCAGCGGCGATTCGAAGGGCGGTAATATCAACGTCACGGTGGAGAAGCGGCAAACTCCGCTTGCGGCATCGCAAGAGAAGCCGGCCGACGTCCCGCCCGCCGTGAATCGCTTTGACCGCGGCGTCATCGGATTCACAATCGTGCCCATTGTCCACTGGGACGATCCCGGGCGCAGCGACAACACGCTGCTCAACGTCCACACGCGCGGGTCGGCGATCTTCCGCACGATTTTTGCCACCAAGATCGACGCGTTTCAGGGGTTTGTCGCTTACCTTCTGCTGGGCGTGTCTATCGCGTTCTTGATCGTCGAGATCATCGCGCTGATTATCGGCGTGTCGCTTACCCGCACCATCACGCGCGCGATTCACGGTCTTTATGAAGGCACCCAGCGCGTGATGCACGGCGATTTCAAGCATCGCATCGCCGTGAAAGGACGCGACCAGCTCGCCGATCTGGGCTCCTCATTCAACACCATGACCGAAAACCTGGAGCGGCTGCTGGAAGTGGCCAAGGAGAAGGAGCGTCTGCAGGCCGAAATCGAAGTGGCGCGCGCCGTGCAGGAACAGCTTTTTCCGCGCTTCATGCCGAGCATCAAAACCTTGCGGCTCGCCGCCGTCTGCGAGCCCGCCCGCATGGTGTCCGGCGATTTCTACGATTACCAGAGCCTGGGGGTGCAGCACTACTCGCTGGCCCTGGGCGACGTCTCGGGCAAAGGCATTTCCGCCGCGCTGCTCATGGCTTCCATCCAGTCCGCCATGCGCATGGAGCTGCGTGCTTCCATGGCCGAATCCAACTTCGCGTTGAACGGCGTGCGCCTCTCCTCCGCGCGCATCATGTCCGAGATGAACAAGCAGATGCACGCCACTTCGGCGCCCGAGAAGTTCGCCACCTGCTACTTCGGCCTCTATGACGATTCCACCGGCACGCTGCGCTACACCAACGCCGGACATCTTCCGCCCATACTGGTCCGCAACGGCGCCGCGACGCGCCTGGAAGTAAACGGCACCGTGATGGGCGCGTTTCCCTTCGCTCAATACGAAGAAAGCGTCGTCCACCTGGAATCGGGAGACTTGCTGGTCTGCTTTACGGACGGCATCACGGAGCCGGAAAACGAATACGATGAGATGTTCGGAGAAGACCGGCTGGTGGAGCTGGTAACCAAGAACGCCGAACGCGAGGAGGAGAAGATCATGGCCATCATCCTGGAATCGGTGCGCCAGTGGACCGGCTCCCCGGAGTTGCAGGATGATATGACGTTGCTGCTCGCCCGCAAGTCCTGAACCGCCATGACCATCATCCAGCGCCGCCTGATCGCAATCGTTTGCGCTATCCTGGCGACGCTCGCGTTCGGCACCGTTGGCTTCACGCTGATTGAACGCCAGTACACGGTCTTCGACGCGTTTTACATGACGCTCACCACCATCACCACGGTGGGCTACGGCGAGACCCATCCCTTGAGTCACGCCGGCCGGATTTTCAACTCGTTCCTGATCTTCTTCGGCGTCACGGTCATGCTGCTGGCCATCGGCGCCATGACCCAAACCGTCATCGAGCTTGAGCTCAACCAGTACTTCGGCAAACGCCGCAGGCGCAAAATGATCGACAAACTGAAGGACCACTACATTGTCTGCGGCTACGGCCGCGTTGGCCGGGGCGCGGCCCAGGGACTGCTCAACGCGGGCGTTCCCTTTCTCATCGTGGATCGCGATGAGGATCTGGTGGAGATGGCCATTCATTCCGGCATGCTCGCCGTGCTCGCCGATTGCACCCGCGATGAGATCCTGATCGAGTGCGGCATCGAACGCGCCAAAGGCATCATCGCCACGCTCTCTTCCGACGCCGACAATCTTTACTTGATACTCTCCGCCAAGGCTCTCAGAAAAGGCCTGCAAGTGGCTGCGCGCGTCACCGAGGAACAGGCCGAACAGAAGATGCGCCGCGCGGGAGCCGACTTTGTCTTCGCTCCCTACGATATGACCGGCATGCGCATGGCGCAGGCATTGCTGAAACCTCATGTCCACCAGTTCATCGACTTCACCACCAAGAACATGGGCCTTGCCGTCGGCATTGAGCAAGTGCGCGTATCGCGCCGGTCTGGCCTTCCCGGCCAGTCGCTCGGCGAGTTGCAGATTCGCCGCGACCTGGGTGTCATCGTGCTAGCCATCCGCAAGCCCGACGGCAGCATGGTCTTTAATCCGCCGGCCGAGGCCGAGCTCCAGGAAGACGATTTTCTGGTGGCTATGGGCGAACCCGGCGGTTTGCGCAAGCTCGAGCAGGTGCTGGCGGGAGACCAGGGATGAAAGTATTGACCGCCGCGCAGATGCGCGAGATGGACCGCCGCACCATTGAAGCCGGCATCCCCGCCGTCATCCTGATGGAGAACGCGGGCTGCCGTGTTGTGGAATTTCTGGAGCGCGCTTTCGCGCCGCTGCGGAATCATCGCATCGCGATCCTGTGCGGCAAAGGCAACAACGGCGGCGACGGCCTGGTGATCGCGCGCCAGCTCTTTACGCGCATTCAACCGCGCGCCCTGCATGTGGTGCTTGCCGGCGACGCCCCCGAGCACATCGGCATGCTCTCGGCGGCCGGCTGCGAAGTGCTTCACGAAATCACGCCCGAAGCGCGTCGCGCCACGCTGGTGATTGACGCGCTACTCGGCACCGGCCTGCGCGGTCCCGTGGAAGGCCGCCTCGCGGAATTCATTCGAGAAATCAACACCGGATTCCCCGATGCGGCTGTGATCGCGGTGGATGTTCCCAGCGGCGTCCAGAGCGATGCGCACACGGTCGCCGGAGACGCCGTCCGCGCCCGCTACACCGTCACCTTCACCGCGCCTAAGCCATGCCTGGTGCTTCAACCGGCGTGCGATTACGCCGGTCAAGTGGAAGTGGCGCCCATCGGCACGCCGCCGGATCTGTACGAGAAAGACGATTCTATCTCCCTTGCTCTATCCGGCCCGCGCGTCTTCGCCGGGCTCTTTTCGCCGCGCAAGGCCGACTCCAACAAAGGCAATTACGGCCACGTCCTGACCATTGCGGGCGCTCGCGGCAAGACTGGCGCCGCGGCCATGGCCGGCATCGCCGCTCTCCGCGCCGGCGCCGGTTTATCCACCGTCGCCACGGCCGCGAGCGCGCTCCCTTCGGTGGCGGCGTACTCGCCGGAAATCATGACCGAGCCGATGGCCGAGACCGACACCGGCGCGATCTCGGAACTCGCTCCCCTCCAGCACATCCTCGAGAAGAAGACCGTCGTCGCCTGCGGTCCCGGCCTGGGCACGCATCCCGAGACCGTCGCCTTTGTTCGAAAACTGGCCAACGATCTCACCATACCCGCCGTGATCGACGCCGATGCCATCAATGCGCTGGACGCCGCGCAGTTCAGTCCCGCCGGCCCTCGAGTGCTCACGCCGCATCCCGGTGAAATGGCCCGCCTGCTGGGCCGGACCATCCCAGAGGTGCAAGCCGATCGCGTGGAAGCGGCCCGCGCCTTCGCCCGCGCGCACATCGTCTACGTCGTGCTGAAAGGCTCCCGAACCATCGTCGCTACTCCCGCCGGCCTTGCTTGGATCAATCCCACCGGCTCGCCGGCGCTCGCCACCGGAGGCACCGGCGATGTACTTACCGGCCTGATCGCGGGCTTGATCGCGCAGTTTGAAGATCGCCTGGAGCAAGCTGTACTCGCCGCCGTCTGGCTGCACGGCCGCGCCGGCGAACTGGCCGCGCACGCGCTGGGCGAAAAATCCACCATCGCGACGGATCTGTTCCGCTTCCTCCCGGAGGCCATGCGTGAAGTTTCAAACCAACTCTGAGGAAGAAACCATCGCCCTCGGCGAACGCATCGCCGCGCAACTGCCGCCGAAAGCCGTGGTGCTGCTGATCGGCAACCTGGGCGCGGGCAAAACCACGCTGGCTAAAGGCATCGTCAAAGGCCTGGGCGCGGCGCTACCCGAGGAAGTTACCAGCCCCACCTTCACACTGATCCACGAATACTCGCCAACGGTCTATCACATCGACTTGTATCGTCTGGACACGCCCGCCGAACTGGCAACCCTTGGCCTGG
>JAYTVY010000172.1:0-10613 GCA_043743755.1 Bryobacterales bacterium
CCACCCCTCACCCCCCCACACAAACAAAAAGGCGCGGAACCCACTCCGCGCCTCATCCAACCCGTAACTAAACCGCCAGCTAAAAACTAAACCGCGTCCCCACTTGGAACGCCCGCGGACCGCCGGTGCCAAACGTACCCCCCGCGCGGCCGTTGGGAATTCCAAAGCCGCCGCTCAGCAGATTGTTGCTGTACCCGCTCTTGTTGGAGAAGTTGAAAATGTTGAAGCCTTCTCCCAGAATCTGCAGCTCGTACCGCTCGCGCCATTTGAAGAACTTGGTCAAGCGCAAGTCCTGCGAATTGAAGTTGCGGCCGAAATCGTAGTTGGCTGGCAGCGTAACCGTCGGGAAGGTCTGGCCCGGATTCGGACCTTTCTTTCCCGCGTATGTCTGGTTGTACTGGTTCACCAGCTTTGCCAGGTCGGATTTGTCCAGGCCGCGATTAAACAGGCTGGTGCCCATCCCCGGCAATGGGAATCCATTGATGCCGCTTCCCGTCAGATCCACGCCCGGAATCACCGGCTGGAACGGGCCCTTGCTGGCAAAACTGGAAATGAACGACGTCTGGAACTTCCACGGCAGATCCACCACACCGCTTACATTCAGAATGTGGCGCGACCCCTGCGGACCGTAATACTGGAACCAGTTGTCGTTGTTGTAAATGCCGTTGATGCCGTCCTGATCCTGCAGTGCATAGGACACCTGCAGCTGGTAGCGGCGCGAGAATCGCTTGTCCGCCTTCACCAGCAATGCCTTGTATGTAGTCCGTCCGCCGCTGATGATCTCGCCAATGCCGCCGGTGGAACACTCGGGACCATTAGCTCCATTGCAGATGGGAATCACCGGGGTCTGAACGCCGTTGATGTAACGGTTGTAGTGATTCAGATCCACGTCCCGGATCTGCTGGTGCAGGAAGTGCCGCCACACAAAGTCGGCGCTGATCGCGAAATCGTTCCCCATCTGCCGCTGGATACCCAGGCTGGCATGCTGCGCGTGGCCCGGCGTGAAGTCGTTCGAGAACAGCTCGGTTGCGCTCTTGGCCAGATCGATGGTGCGGAACGACAGGTCGGTGTTGTTTGGATTGATGTGCAGTTGCGAGATAACCGACGCCCTCACCAGCGGCAGGATAGCTACCAGCGCGCTGCCCGGAAATGCCGTGGGACTCCGGAAGCTCAACGGCGTGCCCACCGGAACGCCGGGAATGCCCGGAATCGGATTCGGAATCGAACTGCCGCCCAGCGACAGGTAGCCCGAGCCAAGGGGCGCCAGGTAGGCGCGCTCGATCAGGCGCAACTCGATATCGATGGTGTCGTAATAGACGCCGGCGCCACCGCGGATCACTGTCTTGTTGTCCTTGAACGGCGACCATGCAAAACCCAGACTCGGCGAGTAATGCTTGTAAGCGTGCTTTTCCGCGCCCAGGTTGTTCGCGCCGTAAATCGGAGCCAGGAACACCGGTTTGCTCAGATCGTGATTCAGCGCGTTGCTCTCATAATTCCAGCCCAGGCCGTAAGTAAGCGTGAAGCGCGGCTTCACCTTGTACGTATCCTGCCAGTAGAAATGGAAGGTGTTGTCGTGGTTCGCGTTGCCGATCTGGAACGGCGGCGGCTGCCGCACATCACCCACGCTGAATGCAAACCCCGCCAGCGGCAGCTTCAGGATGTCCGCCAGCGTATTGAACGTTTTCGGAACCAGGAAGGACAACTGCGGTGCCAGCAGCGCCACTTCCGACGGCGAAAACAGGGTGATGGCCGCGGGCTCCGCGATCGTATATGTCCCCGTTCCCTTCTGGTATTCCCATTCCCCGCCCATCTTCATGCGGTGAGTGCCCTTCTGCCACGTCAGGTTGTCGGCAAAAATGTGGCGGCGCAGCACGCGCGATTGGGGCGAGTTCGTCTGGTTGCCGAACGAAAGGCCAGTCCCGTCGACATTGATATTCGGTCCGCCCAGCCCGATGCAGTTGGGGCACTGCTCGGCCGACGGCAGATCGTTGCGGTTACTCCAGAACGTCATCGAGTAGCGAAATTCGTTCACCATGGACGGTGTAAAACTGCTGATCAACGAAAACACACCCGAGTCGGCCCAATTCTTGTTGCTTACCCAGGACGACGGCAGGTCATTCCCTCCGCGCGGAGCAAAGCTGTGGTTACCGTCATGCGAATAGCGTACAAAGGCGTTGTGCTTTTGACTGATCCGCCAGTCGATGCGCTCAGTCAGCGTCGTGCCGATAAAAGGACTGCCCGCGATGGTGGCGAAATTCCGGAACAACGGATCGCTCGGCAGCGGCGCAAATACGCCCTTCTGATTGTTGTGCTCCAGGCTGGAGAAGAAGAATAGCTTGTCTTTCTTAACCGGACCGCCCACCCAGAACCCGGATTGGCGCCGCGCGAAGAAAGGATCGTTCGTCAGCGGGCTGCGCTGCAGCGCCGGATACGCCGACATATTATGGTCGCGGAAGAAGTACAAGCCGCTCCCATGGAATTCGTTTCCACCGGAGCGCGTCACTACGTTGATCGCTCCGCCCGCGCCCACGCCGGTCGAGAGGTCGAAGTTTACGCTGGATACTTGGAACTCTTGCACTACTTCCTGCGAGAAGTTCTGCTGGGTACCGCCAGTCACTGAATCGCGTACCGTCGCGCCATCCACCGTGATGCGCGTAAGGTTTGAGTCGGCGCCCAGAATGGACACGTCGAACGCGCGATTGTACTGCCCCTGGCTGCCCGCCGAAACCGTGACGCCCGGCTCCAGCATCGCCAACTGCAGGAAGCTGCGGCCGTTCAGCGGCAGGCTCTGGATCTGTTGCCGGGTCACTACCCCGTCAATGCTGTGCCGCTCATATTCCACCAGCGGCGTTACCTCTTCCACCGTCACTACGTCCTTGGTTGCGCCTACCTGAAGGTGCATCTCCACAGTGGTGGTTCCGCCCACCGCGACCGTTGCCTGCCGCAGCAAAGTCCGGAAGCCCTTGGCTTCTACCTTAACCTCATAAACGCCCGCCGGAACCGCCGTAATACTATACGTCCCGTCCGCGCCTGTGGTCGCTGTCCGCGATTGGCCGTTTTCCTTGTTCGAAACCGTGACCTGAATATTCGGAATTACAGCTCCCGACTCGTCAAAAACGGTTCCCGAAATGTCGCCAACCGGCGCCTGTGACCAGCCCGTAAGGCTCATCCCCAGCACGATGATTGACAGCAAACATAGCTGTAGTGTGATCCTCATAGACCCATCCTTAAGTGTGTATACCTGTAGCGAGACGATTCTTAGAGCATCCTGTCACACCTGGCGGGTGGTGTCAAGGCCCATGGTTAACGCGGTTACAGTAACGTGTATCCTGAATGCATGACCGTTGGCAAACTCACCGCCCACACAACCGCCGCCGGTTGAGCGTCCAAATTGAGTCCAAAGGTATTGGACCAGGTGCTTTCCGCCATCCCCCGCCGGGCCGACCCGCGCGTTCTGGTCGGCTTTGATACCGCCGACGACGCCGGCGTCTACCTGCTGACGCCGGAGTGCGCCTTGGTCCAGACTGTGGATTTCTTCACCCCCATAGTGGACGATCCCTATACTTTTGGGGCCATCGCGGCCGCCAATTCCCTCAGCGACGTCTACGCCATGGGCGGCATACCCATCACCGCTCTTTCCATCCTCGCGTGGCCCGCCGACGGCGATCTCGACGATCTTGGCCAGATTCTCAAGGGCGGCACGGAAAAGATTCACGAGGCGGATTGCGCCCTCCTGGGCGGCCATAGTATCAATGACCCCGAACTGAAATTCGGCTACGCCGTCACCGGCACCGTGCATCCCCATCGCGTCAAAGCCAACGGCGGAGCTAAGCCCGGCGATGTCCTCCTGCTCACCAAAAGCATCGGCACCGGCGTAATCTCCACCGCGCTGAAACGTGGAATCGCGCGCGAATCGGATGTCGCCGCATCCGTCCAGTCCATGCTCACCTTGAACCGCGCCGCCGGCGAGGCCATGCTCGCCTTCGACGTGCACGGCTGTACCGATGTCACCGGCTTCGGCCTGCTTGGACATGCCCGCGAGATGGCCTTGGCCAGCGACGTGACCATCGAGTTGCGCCCCAATGACGTTCCCTTCCTTCCCGGCGCTGTCGATTATGCGCGGCAGGGAGCCATCCCCGCCGGTCTCAAGAATAACCGCGAGTTCGTCGCCGGCTGCGTCTCCGGCACATCGGAGTTTGACGATCTGCTCTATGATCCTCAGACGTCCGGCGGTCTCCTGATCAGCCTTGCGCCTGCGGAAGCGGCCGCCTTGGCCCGTTCCTTTCCGTCCGCCATCCCCATCGGTCGAGTGATCCACAAGGCCGAGAAACCGATTCGCCTGCTTTAGAGGTTCCACCAAATGTTCCCGGCTTCAGATTCAGCTTCGCGGGAATGCCGTGTTTCGAAAACAACGGCTGGGTTCTCCGCCCGTTACTGGTGGCTCGACACGACCATCATAGCCGGTCTTTGTTCCACAGCGTTTAAGTATTTTTACCGTACGGGCTTGAAAAGAAAGCAGGTTCGCGACTGACAGAGTTTTGCGGACCACACGTTGAATAGGTTCACGTTGACGCACGGTCGCGCGTGCTCGTAATTGGGGAACGAGTACCCTCCTGCCGCAGTACTGCATTTCTTAGCCGAAGAGTTGCGTGATCACTTGGCCTGCTACAACCGTCGGGCGCTCAGCGCGGCCATTGTGCATGTAGGTCACCTTTAAATGGTCGAGTCCCAACGCATAGAGCATGGATGCGTGGATGTCGTTGACGTGCGCCCGGGCTTCCACTGCATGCATGCCGATTTCGTCCGTGGAACCGATGTATTGACCTTTCCTGACTCCGCCGCCGGCCATCCAAATCGTAAAGCCCCAAGGGTTGTGGTCGCGTCCCAGGCCCTTCTCATTGAAGGGCGTGCGGCCGAATTCGCCGCCCCAGACTACGAGGGTGTCCTGCAGCATCCCGCGGGCCTTGAGGTCGGTCAGTAGACCGGCGATCGGTTTGTCTGACGCTCTGCACCACTTACCATGGTTCCCTTCCAGGTTGTCGTGCGCGTCCCAGCCGCTGCCCGAACCAGAGTATAGCTCGATGAAACGCACGCCTCTTTCCACCAGACGACGGGCAAGCAGGCAATTCGTACCGAAAGCCCTCGTCTCATCTTCATCCAGCCCGTACAGCTTACGCGTCGCCGCGGATTCCTTCGAGAGGTCCACCGCTTCCGGAGCCGCGCTCTGCATCTTGTAGGCAAGCTCGTAGGAACGGGTTCGGGCGTCCAGTTCGCTGTCTTCCTTCTTGTCCTTCGACCAGATTTCGTCCAGCCGCTTCAGCAGCGCAAGTTGGTTGCGCTGTTCGGCATCGCTGACGCCGGCCGGAGGTTTCAAGTGCAGGAGCGGCGTATCGCCCGGCCGGAATTGCATTCCTTCATAGGAAGCCGGCAAAAAGCCAGCGCTCCACTGCTTGGCGCCACCGATGGGATCCTTGTCGTCCAGCATGACCACGAAGGACGGCAAATTCCGATTGGCGCTGCCCAGGCCATAATTCACCCAAGAACCGAGCGATGGACGGCCACTGAGAATAGAGCCGCTATTCATCTCGGTTACGCTGCCCAAGTGGTTGATGCCGTCGGTCCAGCAGGACCGGATCACCGTCATGTCATCGACATGGTTTGCGATGTTGGAATACCAGTCCGCTACCCAAATGCCGCTCTGCCCGTACTGCTTGAAGGTGCGTTTGGACGGCATCATGCCGTTCTTCGATGTGCCGGGCATGGCGGTGAACTTGGGCCGCATCGATTCCGGAAGAGGCTGTCCCTGGAGTTCCAGGAGCTTCGGTTTCGGGTCAAAGAGATCGATGTGGCTGGGCCCGCCTTCCATGAATAACCAGATGATGGATTTCGCGGTTGGAGCATGATGCGGCGGCTTGGGGGCCAGCGGATCGGCGCCGGCGGTGGTTGCGGCTTGGCCATCCATTTGAAGCATGTGGGCGAGCGCAATGCCCGCCAGTCCGCTGCCGGCGCGCGTAAAGAAGTCCCGGCGCGATGACACCCGCTGGTAGTGGTTTCGGTTGTCTCCGGTCATCCTATCCCCTTCCTGCTCCACACAAGTCGTCAGTTCACATAAAGAAATTCATTTGAGTTCAGCAGCGCCTGGCAGAAGTCTACGAACGCGGCCGCGCGAGCGGGCTCCATGCCGGGCGGCACACCAGCCGGCATCGGCACAGTGGCATCCTTGGCGAGGCGCGCGGCGATCTCCGCGGCTTGTGTGTCCAGAAACTCGAGAATGGTCTTGCGCTCTTCATCTTTCGGCGCGCGGCTGAAAACGATCCGGAATGCCCGCTCCACCTGCTGTTCCGGAACCAGACCTTTGTCATTGAGCACGCGGCGCGCCAGCGCGGCAGCCCAGCCCCGCACAAGGTCGTCGTTCATCAGCGCCAAGGGTTGCGTTGGATTCACCGTGGCGTAGCGCCGTGCACAGCTTTCGTGCGTGTCCGGAAAATCGAAGGCTTCAAACATCGGATAGCGCAGATTCCGCTTTACGAACACGTATACGCTCCGGCGATTGGCCTCGGCCGGATTCTTTTCAGGCTGCCAGGAGAGATATTTCGAACCGCGGGTGACTCCGTCAGGCAGCGGCGGGAACACGCCCGGTCCACCCATTTTCGGATTCAACAGACCGCTGACGAAAAGCATCGAGTCGCGGATGGCCTCGCCTTCCATCCGGTGGCGCTCGAATCGCCAGAGCATCTTGTTGTCCGGGTCGATCTGGATCGCTTCCGGCTGATAAGCGGATGATTCCCGATAGACATTCGAGAGCATGATCCGGCGGTGCATGCCTTTCATGCTCCAACCGTCTTCGGCGAAAGTCGCGGCCAGATAGTCGAGCAATTGCGGGTCGCTGGGACGGTCGCCCATGACTCCGAAGTCGCTCGACGTTCCGGCGATTCCGGTTCCGAAATGATACTGCCAGATCCGGTTGACCATTACGCGCGCCATCAGTGGATTCTTGGGATCCGTGAGCCAATTCGCTAGCGCGGAGCGGCGTCCTGTGGTGTTGGCTCCTTCGGGCGATACGATCTTCGCAAGATTGGCGTCTAAGATGGTCGGAAAGCCCGGCTGCACTTCTTCTTCCGGCGCATCCCAAATGCCTTTCGAGAGAATGTATGTTGCCGGCGCATCACGACTGGCGTCAATCATCGCTTCGGCCACCGGCGGATCGGCGGGCTTCAAATAGTTGAACTTCGTCAGCTCGCTTTTCAGATCGGCGTAGCGTTGTTTTGCTTCTCCGCGCAGGCCCGCCGCAAGCTGGTCATCGGTGGGCAAGCGGCTGGCGCTGCGATAGTACATTTGCCACTGCATCGGCGTGCGCTGTTCGGGTGGCGTGAAGATGGCATCCTGCGCTTCCTTGGGAAACATGCCGATGCCTTCTCTTGTTTTGTCAGTGCGCGCCTTGGCCAGAATCGTTTCCATCTTGGCCCGGATTTCGCGAGTTTGATTCTCCCATTCAGCGAGCTGCCGCCGGTAAGCAATGGCGGACTGTCCGGAAAGCAGGCTGGTACGATCGTCATTGCGGATGTTCGCGAAGAAAGCTTGCAGCCGATAGTAGTCTTTCTGCGGAATCGGATCGAATTTGTGGTCGTGGCAACGGGCGCATCCGAAGGTCATCCCCATGAATACAGAGCCGGCGGTATCGGTAATGTCGTTGAGAATTTCCTGGCGCCGCAGAATGGGATTGGCCAGGTTGCTCTCGTCGGGCCAGAGCCGGTTGAAGCCAGTGGCGATTCTGGCTCCGGGGTCGTCGGGGTATAGCTCATCGCCCGCGATCTGTTCCTTGACGAAGCGGTCGTACGGCTTGTCTTCGTTGAACGATTGGATGACGTAGTCGCGGAAACGCCATACATTGGGGCGCGTCTCGTCCGCTTTGAAACCCGCGCTGTCGGCGTAACGGGCGAGATCGAGCCAGTGCCGTCCCCAGCGTTCGCCGTATTGAGGCGAGGCCAGAAGTTTGTCTACCACCTTCTCGAATGCCGCGGGAGATTTGTCGGTGGCGAAGGCCTGAACTTCTTCTGGCGAGGGAGGCAGACCGATCAAATCCAAGTACGCCCGGCGGATGAGCGTGATTCTGTCGGCCGGCGGATTGGGCTTCAGGTTGTTTGCTTCGAGTTTAGCGAGGATAAAGGAGTCGATGGGGTTGTGAACCAGGTTCTGCGACTTTACGCGCGGTGGCGCTGGTTTAGAAACCGGTTGAAAAGCCCAGAAGCGGCGCTGCTGTTCGGAAAACTGCTGCGCGGGTGCGGCGGCCTGGAGTGTAACCGCTGTTTCCCATTCGGCGCCGCCATCGATCCAATTCTTAATGACCGCGATCTGCTGATCGGTGAGCCGGCCGCCCCTCGGCATTTGCGGCTGTTGTTGTCCAGTGAGCTGACGGTACAGGCGGCTGTTGGCTGCGTCGCCGGGAATGATGGCGGGGCCGTGCTGACCACCCTTGAGCGCGCTGTCCCTGCTGCGAAGGTCGAGATTGCCCATCACCGGGGATTGGCCGTGGCACTGCGTGCAGTTCTGTGCCAGAATGAGCGCTACGTCGTGCGAGAAAGAAACTTTCTTAGTTGTTTGCGCCTGGGATTGCGCAATGGCGAACAAGGCTAGCGCGGCGCAGGCCGCACCTCGAAGCCCGCTGATGTTTATTAGTCGCAGTCGAAGCGCCATTCCAGCCTCCAACGCAGGCAATCTGTCCAAGTTTAGCTTATTGTTGGAGTGAAGGGTGTAGTTGCGTCCCCCGCGCTGACGCTTTGCGGGTCATAGCCATCAAACATGAAGGTAGAGCAGTTCTGCCCGCCCATTGTGGTGTAAGTCAACGAGGTCGGCTAGTCCGTTGTCCTCCGGGCTGAAATATCCGACCGCTTGCCACGGGAACGGCCTCTTTCGAGCGTCGATCAGGAGAATCGGTGCTATCGAGTCACCCGCACTGGCGGCATCCGAGGTCACCATGAGCCGAGGAGCGAGGCTACAACACCGTGATTCTCTAGGCCCACCCATGTCCAACCTCGCTCGAGCCATCGCCCTCGCCGCCGAAGCGCACATCGGGCAACTCGACAAGTCCGGCGCTCCTTATATCCTGCACCCCATCCGCGTGATGCTCCGCATGAGTTCCGAAGTCGAGATGATCGTCGCCATTCTCCACGATGTGGTGGAGGACACCCCTTGGACCTTCGATCTGCTCAGGGCTGAAGGGTTCTCCGAGGATGTGCTCGTCGCTCTGGATGGCGTCACCCGCCGAGCCGAAGAGACTTACCAGGAATTCGCCGCCCGCGCAAAAACGAACCCAACTTCCCGCCAAGTTAAGATCGCGGATCTTGAAGATAATATGGATCTTAAGCGCCTGGGTGAGAGCTTGACGGACCATACCGTTGAGCGCCTGCGCCGGTACCAAAGTGCATGGCATTTTCTACGCGCCTAACGCTTTATTTCTAACAACTTGCGCTCGCCTAATGCTCCGCCCCAGGGAGGTCGATAAGACCAGAGGGAACTGTCGCTTTTATGAATTTGCCGCCACCGGCATGGGGCCGAGCCACGTTGGGTTTGCTCTTGATCGCAGCGGCCGCGCTTCCCGCCAACGCCGGCGACATCGCCGGACACATCGTCTTTACCAGACTAGTCACCCGTAAAACACTGGCCCCCGCCAACTACGCGATGCGCGGCATCGTACCTCCGGTTTCTACCCGGGTCGAAGTCCCCCAAGGATCCCACCAGGTGGCGGTATGGCTGGAAAATGATGCCACCCGCCCCGGCAAGCCCGTGCGCGCCACCCTGATGCAGCGCGATCGCCGCTTCGAGCCCGATATGCTCATTGTTCCGGTAGGCTCCGTCGTGAGCTTTCCGAATTCCGATCCCATCTTTCATAACGTCTTCTCCCTCTCCAAAGCACATGAGTTTGACCTCGGATATTACCTGGCCAACAAGAGTCCCTCAGTGATGTTTGACCGCAGCGGCGTGGTCCAGGTCTATTGCCACTTGCACCCCAACATGTATGCCGCGATCATCGTGGTCCCCGGAGCCTATTACGCAAGGTCCGCGGGTGACGGCACGTTCACCTTGACCGGGGTTCCCGCCGGCAAGTGGCGCTTGGTTGCGTGGCGCCGGACAGCCGGATTGTTCCGGCGTACCATCCAGGTTCCGGCGCACGGTGAAGTAGAGGTTAAACTCGAACTTCCGGACCGGGAAGGTGAGTCCAACCCGTGAGACGGAAGCTGCCACTCGCATCCAGGACCATCCTTGTATCCTTTGTGCCCGTGAGTCTGGTGCTGGTGGCCACGTTTCTGGTATTTGGAGCGGCGGTTCGCGGAAAGATCAAGCAGGGCCTGCACGAGTCTTTCCACCAATCCGAAGCGCGGATGGATCGCGCGGAGGCGGAATACTCGCGCAATCGCGCGCGCTTGATGTCCTTGCTCACCGATAGCGCCGGATTAAAGGCCGCCGTCGGGCTTACTTCCGAAGTGGACATCGCCGACGGGTCGCAGGCTCAGATCCGTCAAACCATCGAATCCCAATTGATCGAGATGCGCGACCTCGCCGAGTTTGACCTGCTCCTCGTGAATGATCGCTCCGGCCACGCGCTCGCGGCGCTG
>JAYTVY010000173.1:0-5004 GCA_043743755.1 Bryobacterales bacterium
GTCGACAGGACGCAAAGAGGATTCTCGCGTACGCGGGGTCCGAAGTCCGATGCGTCCTACATCTTTGTACTCAATTTCTAATATGCCGCAAAGGGAGCGGGGGTGGCAACAAGAAAATGTGCAAGGCCATCCCGAAAGGACGTAATCGCAGCCGAGGGGAAGAAGTGATTCAAAATGTCACGATAACTGGCCCCCTCCGCCGCCATCCCGGCGCCCCCCCGCTGGCACAGGCCCAACCGATGCCCCGCCACTTCGCCGTGGCCATGCTTTGAGCACCATGCACACGCGACCGAATGGTACGGATAGTCGTCGCCTTCCTCGAAGTCCCGCGTGCTGCCACCACACGCAGCGGAAAACAGCGCGGGGATGGCACGGCCCTGCCAGGCGAGCACCAATCCGCGGGTTTCGGCCGCGGCGCGCGCGGCGGGCCCCGCCGGATCGGGGGGCGACCGCAGGAACTGGCAGTGGGTGGTGTCACAAAAATCGGACTCGGTATGGCGGTCTCGCGCGGCGGCGTAATAGGACCGAGTCACCACGGCTTGCGCCTTAAGGGCTTCGAACCAGGCGCCGGGAGGGCTCTCGGCGGCCACCGCGGAGGCAACCGCGAGTTCGCTGTCGATTTCCAGAATGGCTACCAGTTTGCGGCCGGATATATGGGTTCGCAGCACGCCGTGGAAGCGGCGGGTGATACGGCCTGGGACGGAGAGCTCGAAATCGGCGGCCCCGCCCGAGCGCGAGGTGACTTCGGCATCCGATGTTATGAGCAGGGAGCGCCCACCCTCTATTTCGATAGCTCGGGTGCCCGTGTGGAGCAAGATCGGGTCGCCGGCGGGGGCGATGCGGAACGAGTCGGCCCGAAAGAGGCTGAACACCTCGATTCGGATGGTTTGCGCCGGCGCGGCGGCGCATAACAGACAGAAAGCGGCGAGGCGGATCATGCGGGCATGCTCCGAAGCGAGTCCAGCATGCGCCCGCAGACCCGGGCCGCATGTCCGCCGGTGGTTCCGTGAACGCCGGCAAGCAAAGCCAGGCGCGGTGATTCCAGCGGATAAATTGCGAGGGCATAACCGTCGCCCATCGCGCGCGGCGTATGGCCGCAGGGAGCGGTGCCGGTCTTGGCATAACAAATCAGCCCGGCCGCGCGGGCGGTTCCGATGCGGGCCGATAAACGCATACCTTCGAACAGGGGAGCGACGCGCGGATCAGTCCGGCGCGCGGCCAGTTCGCGATAGGCCGAGAGCAGCCCGGAAGGGGACACCTGCCATTTAGTCCCCAGGCCGACGAATGAATCGGAGTCGGCATCGGGCGGGGGTGGGGCTAGGCCGAAGCGATGGGCAACGCGCGCCACACTTTCGACATCGAGCGCGGAGGCGATAGATAGGAACCAGGCGTTGCACGAATTCGCGATGGCTGGAACCAGGGAAATGCGGCCATGGCCGCGCGGCAGCCAGCAGCCGTCCGCCGTGCCGCGGCACACCAGGGTGGGATAGCGGAAGCCGTACTGTTCGCCGTAGGCGAGCGCTGTGAATGGCTTGACCAGCGAACCGAGTCCGGCCGGCTCATTCGCGCGCGGCCAGCGGGATGCGGCCGGGTCAGTGGTGGAGAAATCCAGCAGGAGATAAGAGATATCGCGAGCGGGGAATGCCCGCTGCAGCAACTCGGCGGCGGACTGGCGGGCCAGCGACTCGGGCCGCAAGGCAGCGGCGCCTGCAAAGGCTGCGAGTGCGGCGCGGCGGGTCATGGCTTCAGTTTGTAGATCAGCGTCTGCGAGACAACGTTCCCGGTGTCATGGACGCGCAGCGATTCCGATTCCACCCGCCCGAGAGTCTTGCCCAGGCTGCCGATGTTCTCGGAGAAAAAGGCGGGTTCGCGGGCGTCGGGTGATCCTTCGCGAGCCAGCGTGCTGTCAATCAAGCCGGTCAGCTTCAGGAAATTGGGCAGCTCGCGGGCATGATTGTAGAAGGCCACGTAGCGCGCCGCTTCGGGGGGAGCGGGTTTGGCGATGCCGGCGAGGATGGATTCCAGGAGTTCGCGGCGATCCGCGACAATCAGGAACCGGCCATTCACGGCCACGGCAAGAGGCGCGATGCCATCCAATTCCTGGTACGCGATTCCGGCGGATGTGCGCTGGTTCCAGTGAACGCTCGACGCATCCACACTCCAGAGTCCGGCGGCGGCTTCGAGAAGCGCATCGCGCACTGCCACGGCGTCCCAGTCGGATGCAGCGAGCAGTGCGGCTGCGGATTCGGTTCCCACGAAGACGCCGTCGGCGAGCGTGCGCGTTCCAGAGACCTGTAGTGCGGCTTCTATCCTGGTCGCGAGGACATGCTGAAGCCGCTCAGGCAATCCGCCCGCGACGGCTTCGAGGGGGGGCTCATCAATGCGGGTTTCGAGGTCGGCTTCATCGCCCACGGCGCCATCGCCCAGCGCGGCGGGGGGCGGAGCGGACCGCGACGGCGTAACCGATGAAATTTGCGGAGCGAGGATCCGGCGCCAGATAAGATCCGTAACCTGGCTCTGATCCGGTGAGGCCCAGGCGCGTACCAGGCCGGCGGCTGGAGGCGCGAGCCGCAGAACTTGCGCAACCGCGGCTTCGTTCCAGGCGGCCGGGTCGGCGGGCGTTGCGCGCAGGAACACGCGGCTCTCTCGAAATTCCACCGCGGTGCGATTTAGATCGGAGAGCCCGGCCGAATACTGTTTCAGGTCGCCGGTGTTGCGTTGCACCCAATACGAGCGGAAATGCGGACTTAGCAGCAGCCGCTCAAAGTTCATCACCAGACGCAGTTCCCCAGCCTGAGCGCCGGCCGCGCGCGCGGAGTCCGCGAACCAGGCTTCTTGCTTGAGGCTGGGCACGCTCTTGCCTGAGAACAGCGCCAGCGCGCCCGCGATGGCATCTTCGCGCGTCGCTACAAACAGGTAATCGCCGGAACTGGCGAAGGCGGCTACACGGTGCGACGCGGTGTCGGTGTGGACGTAATAATCGAGACCGGCCGACTGCCGGGTCTGATACTTGCCGCGCTGGCTCCAGAGGCCGCTGGATGCGATACGCGCCGCGGGCAGCCGCGTGATGTAGAGAAACTCGAGGCCGCCGATATCGTAAAAGGCGATGGCCGATTCCGAGCCGGCTACCTGGTTGAGCAGGTCCATGTCGGGAGGAATCCCGGCTGCGGCGGCGAACTCGCCCTGCGCGCCATTGAGGCGCAGGAATAAGCGCGATCGCGCGAAAACCTGGTAACTATCGCTGCCGAGCCACAGCTTCTTTTCGCCGGATCCGTTCCAGTCCTTGAGCAGCGCCGAGAAATCCTTGGCTTCAAGGTACAGCAGCGGGCCCGGCGGCACCAGCGAGGCCAGCTCGAGGCGCGGGCGCGCGGCGACCTGGGCGAAGGTCCATGCCAGCATGCCGGTCAGGACGATAATCGCAACGATAAAGATGGGTCGTTTCATTGTCCACCTCCGGCGGACTGCGCGGCGGACAAGCGCGGCTGCACCAGGTGGTCCTGCTCGAGCGCGGCTTTGATCACCGGACGGCGAAGCGCATTCTGGCGAGCGAGCGCTGCCCGCGCCGCCAGCGCATCCGCCTGGCGCTTCGCGGTTGCGTCGGACGGGTCAAGCTGCCGCGCCATGCGCCACACTACGCCCGCGGGCTGGATGCGGTCCAGCGCCTGGTACGCCTGCGCGAGACTGTGGGCAAGCGCGGCGCGTTCGGAATCCTGGAGGCCGAGACCGTTGAGAAACTGGTCGGCGTACCAGCGCCCGCTGGATTCCTCATCGGAAGCGGCGCCGCCTTCGGTGGATGGGTCGGGCGGCGCATCCTGCTGCAAGGCGGCGGTGAACGGCCGGTCGGCCATTAAGGGGAAGAGCGCTGCAATCGCGGTCTGGTATCGCTTGGCTTCAAACGCAGCGCGGAACAGATCTCGTTTGGGCTCCCAGGTTTCGGGGCGGATGGCGGCGGCGGCGGTGAGCAGGCGCATGCGGATGGTTACGTCGGTGGCCTGTTTGGCGGCGGTCATGCGCGCGTCATAAAAATAGGGTTTTTCAGCATCCGCGGGCGCGATGGTTGCGGAAGCGAGCAGGATCAGCTCCGCGCTGGTTCCGGCCAGCGGCGGCGCCTTGGCTTCCCCCAGGGCGCGCGCGGCGTTGGCGCGGATTTCGTACGCGGCATCATTGGACTGCGCGACGGCGCGGAGCAACTCGACGCCGCGATCCCGCTCCAGACCCGCGGCCACTCGCACGCGGCCCAGCCGCATTCGCGCCTCGCCATCCCAGGGAACGGCGCGCACGCGTATATCCAGGAACTCAACCGCCTCGGCGGAGTGCTTGTAGGTCTCCAGCAGGCTGGCTGCGTCCACCAGATTCGCAAACGGCTCGCCCGCTACTTGGGTCATGCGGCGCAGTGAAGCCAGCGCGGCCGCCGTATCGTTTTGCTGCAAGTGGATCTCGGCCAGCCCCAGGAACGTGGACGCGGCGAAGACGCGCGAATCGAGCTCGCGCTGGTAAACATATTCGAGCACGCGATTGGCATCGGGCTTGTTCCCATTCTGGATAAGCTCATTGGCCGCATTGCGAAGGGTCGCGGTATCGGGCGCGCTTTCGGGCGTCTGCGCGTAGCGCTGGAGCAGCGCGGGCAGCGTGCCGGACTGCGCCGCGATTCGAACCTCGAGTCGTGCTACTTGACTCGCTTGCGCGGCGCGCCACTGCTCGGGAATCGTATCCAGAATCTTGCGCGCCTGGTCGATCTGCTTGTGCTCAATCAGGTATTCGATCCATTGGATCTGCCAGGACCGCAGCTCGGACTCCGAAGATGCGCGGGCATCGCCAAAGGCGGCATCCAGCTTGATCTGCGCGGCATCGATCAAAGCGCGATAAACAGCCAGGCGCTGCGCGTCGGGGGTCCACTCGCGCTTCAGAAGATCGGAGAGGAACGACGGGGTATCCGGAGCTGCGCGGGCGAGTTCGAGAATCCAGGCCATGCCGGCCGCGTCCGAGCCGGCAGCGGCCACCGCG
>JAYTVY010000174.1:0-5051 GCA_043743755.1 Bryobacterales bacterium
TCTTAATCCACTCGACTAGCGCCTCGATTTCGTAAGGCTCCAGAGATTTGGCGGGGGGCATCTGGAGATCGTTGTTGACGCGGCGGACGGCCGAAATCAGCAGGCTCTCGGCGGGCTGGCCGGGGACGATGACAGGCACTCCGGACTTTCCGCCGCGAAGCATGCCTGCGCGGGAATCGAGCAGGAGTCCGCCCATGGGCTTAGCGAGTTTGGAGCTGTGGCAGCCATAGCATTGCGCGGCGAGAAGGGGGCGGATATTTTTTTCGAAGAAGGCTACGCCTTCGGGGGTGGATTGGGCGAGGAGAGGGACGGCGAATGCTAAGAGGGCGGTTGAGCTGGTGAGGCCGCGCATTGGTTATAGGATAAGTTCTTTTATTGGGGAACGGGGGCGGGGGCCCCCGCGCGGGACAGGGGTCCCGCCGTACAAGGTCAGGGTTCTACGATGTTGTTGCGTACGGCGTAGCGGACCAAGGCTGTGATGGAGCGGAGGTCTAGTTTGTTCATGATGTTGGTGCGGTGGGTTTCAGCGGTCTTGATGGAGATGTTCAGAGCCGTGGCGACTACTTTGTTGCTCTTGCCTTCGGCCAGCAACTGGACGATCTCGCGCTCGCGGGCGGTAAGCCTGCCGCGCGCCGGTTCCGGCTCGCCATTGGGGCGCGGGCTGGGACGCAAGTAGGCATGCAGCAGCATGTCGGCGATTTTCGAAGAGAAGAACGTCCGATGCTGGCAGAGCGCCTCCACCGCCGCCACCAGATCACGGCCCGCATCCGACTTCAGCACGTAGCCCCGGGCGCCGGCATCCAGGACCTCGCGGACAATCTGTTCGGACTCGTGCATGGTGAGGATGAGCACTTCGGTTTGGGGGGCGGCTTTGAGGATCTGGCGCGTTGCCTCAAATCCGTTCAGCTCGGGCATGCCGATATCTAGAATGGCAACATCCGGCGCAACGTCGCGCGCCATTTCGACGGCCTCGCGCCCGGTTTCGGCTTCGCCCACCACGGCCCAGTCTTTATGTCCCTCCAGCAGCGCGCGGAGCCCCCGCCGGACGATTTCATGATCGTCGGCCAGCAGGATCTTCGCCGCCGTCAATCGCGGCCTCTTAATGGCAGAATGGCCGTAATGGTGGTTCCCCGCGTGCCTGATCCGATCTTCAAATGTCCTCCCAGTTGTCCGGCGCGCTCGCGCATTCCGGCTACACCCACGCCAATGCTGGCGCCCTCGCTGATCACATCCAATACGCCGGGCGCCACGCCGCGGCCTTCATCGGCCACCTGCAGCATCACTTCCTTGGGATCGCGGATAATCCGGACTTCGGCGCGCGGGCTGCCCGAGTGGCGGTGCACGTTGGTCAGCGCCTCCTGCACGATGCGGAACAGCGTGGTTTCAATCTCGCCTGGCAACCGTCCAATCTCCTCGATCTTCAACTCAATCTGAATTCCCGTCCGCTGCGTGAAGCCAGTACTGTAGGATCGCAGCGCCGACACCAGCCCCAGCTCGTCGAGGAGCGGGGGATGCAACAAGTAAGACAGCGTGCGCACCTCGCGGGAACACTGTTCCGCCAGATCCAGGCTGTCCGCCACCGCTTGGCGCGGTTTCTGGCCCAGAATCCGCGAGGCGTCCTTGACCACGGAGAGGTTCATGGAAAGCACCGCGAGGTTTTGCGCGGTGGTGTCATGCAGCTCGCGGGCGATACGGCGGCGCTCGTCGTCCTGCAATTCGAGCAGGCGCCCGGATAATTGATGCAGCGCCTTCTCGACGCGCCGGCGCTCGGTGGTGTCTATGGAAGAGCCTACGAATCCCAGGTATTCCCCGTCGGCGCCGATCCGGGGCAAGGCCACATCCTGCATCCAGCGAAATTGATTATCGGCCGCGCGCAGCCGGTACTCGCACTCGAATCGCTCGCAGTTCCGCACCGCCCTCTGGAAGCGATACATCCATGCCGACAGATCGTCGGGATGCACACTGGCCGGCCACGCGGGTCCGGTCAGCTCCTCCAGGGTCTTACCGGTAAGCTCCAGCCAGCGGCGGTTGAAAAAGGTTCGGCTTCCGTCCTGCTCGGTCAGCCACAGCAACATGGGCGCGGCATCGGCCATGTCGCGATACAGCCGGTCACTTTCACCGGTGATGTTCTGGGCTTTGATCTCTTCGGCTTCCCGCCGCAGCGATCCGGCCTGACGGCGCTGCATATACGTCACCACAAACACCATGCCGTAACATGCGATCACGATTCCGGCGAGCGCGCGGCCGCCGTCGGCGTAGTGGAACATCTGTTCCGGCGACGACAAGTAGATCGCGGTGTATATCGTGGAGAGCGTGGCGCTGGCCACTCCCGTTTTCCAGCCGCCGGTGAGAACCGCATGCGCGATGGCCAGCAGCAAGAACGCCCCTGCGTTCGGAATCGCGAAGAGCCAGCATAGGATCATGGCGGCCGAAGTGGTCCCCAGCCACCCGTAGCTGGCCCACAGGTCGCCTTCCGAGAACTGGCGTTCAATCCACCCGCGCCAATCAAAGCGTATTACGAGTCGAAGGCGCACGCTCCGCCCGCCCCGGCCACCGGGCAACGATTTCGCTAATCGGCTCAAAGCTCCGGCTGCCATTACGAACCCTTAATGTTGTTGCTTCAGTGACAAGTGTACCACTGGACTAGTACCAGCTCCCTATACAGGAGAATCCCTAGGACTACCTACAGGATAGACCCATTCGAAATACAAAATCTACGGAATTTCATATTCTGTCCCGGACTCGTAAACTCAAAGCTTACCTGACATGCACCACTCTAATACTCTAACCCTATCCACCGGAACCAGTTATGCGGATCTTGTGAGCAGAATTCAGGCTCGGCAGCCGGCTGGATTAGAAGAGTTGTACGGGCTGGCCCGGAACTTCAGCTTTTTTCTTATGCGCCAACTCGGAAGTGAGGACCTGACGGACAAGGTACACGACGTTTTCGTGACAGTCGCGCAGGCCATTGCGTCGGGCAAGCTGCGGGATCCCGAGCGGCTGATTCCGTTCCTGACCACGGTTACGCGGTATTACACCTACGGACAGATCGAGCGCCGGGGTCTGCTGCGCCGTTGCGCGGGGAGTCTGGAGGGCGTGAATCCGCCGGATCCGCGGGTGAACCTGGAGCAGAGCGCATGGCAGCAGCAGCGCTTGAGTATCGTGGAAGAAGTTCTAGCCAGAATGCCGCGGCGCGACCGGGACATCCTGCGGCGATTCTACCTGGAGGAGCAATCCAAGGAACAGATCTGCCGGGAGATGAAACTCACGGCGAACCAGTTCCGGCTGCTGAAGTCGAAAGCGAAGCTGTCGTTTGCAAGGCTGGGGACGCGGCGGTTGAAGCGGCATCGGCTGGCGGCTTAAGCCCCGGTGTCAGGAGTGACGGATTACCAGGACGTCGCCGTCTTTTACGATGTATTCTTTGCCTTCCAGGCGGAGCAAGCCTTTGTCACGGACGCCCGGGTAGCCTTTGTGGTCCACTAGCGCCTGCCAGTTCACTACTTCGGCGCGGATGAACTTCTTTTCGAAGTCGCTATGGATGGCTCCGGCGGCTTTCACGGCGGGGGAGCGCTGGGGGATGGTCCACGCGCGCACTTCGGTTTCGCCCGCGGTGAGAAACGACATCAGGCCCAGCAGCGCATAGGTGGCGGAAATCAGGCGCTCCAGGCCGGACTCCTTCAGCCCGTAGCTCGACAAGTACTCGCGGGCATCGTCGGCGGGCAGTTCGGCGAGCTCGGCTTCAATGCGGCCGCAGATGGCCGTGACGCCGGTCTGCGCTCGCGAAGCCAGCGGGCCGTTTCGATATTCCGCTTCGATCTCATGCAGGCGCGCGGCATCCTCTTCGCCCAGGTTGAGCACGAATAGCATGGGCTTCTGCGACAGGAACTGGAATCCGCGGATGGTTTTCTCTTCCTCGGGCGATAGCTCAAGCGTGCGCAGCGCCACGTTACTTTCGAGCGTCGCTTTGCAGCGTTCGAGCAGCGCGAACTCGCGGTCCAGCTCCGGACTCTTGGCTTTCTTCCGGTCTTTCTCCAGCCGCTCCATGCGCTTTTCGATGACCACCAGATCGCTGAGGATCAGTTCCATCTCGACGTCTTCCAGATCGCGGATGGGATCCACCGAGCCTTTTTCATGCGGCACGGTGTCGCTGTCGAAAAGCCGCAGGACGTGCGCCAGCGCGTCCGCCATGCGCATGCTGCCCAGATAACTGGGATCGCGCAGCGCTTCCTTCGAGATGGCCGGGAAATCGAGATATTCGACGGTGGCCTGGGTGATCTTCGGCGGATCGAAGATCTTCGCGAGCTCGGTAAGACGCGCGTCGGGAACTTTGGTGATGCCTACGCGAGCTTCCATTTGTCCGACGCGCGTGGATTCATGCACGCCGGTAAGAATAGTAAACAGGCTGGTCTTGCCGACCATGGGCAGGCCGATGATTGCGGTTTTCATGTGTGGGGTTAGAGCGGAACCTCAACCAGCGTGAGGATTTCTTGAAGAATGCGTTCGGTGGTTTCCGCGCTGCGCTGGGACAGAGACGACCGGCCGTTGAGCGCGACGCGGTGCGCGCACACGGGGGGCACCAGACGCTTCACGTCGTCGGGAATCACATAGTCGCGGCCTTCCACCAGCGCCAGCGCCTGCGTCGCCCGGTAGAGCGCCTGCGCGCCGCGAGGACTCACTCCCAGAGCGAGCGATTCGTGGGCGCGGGTCTTTTCGATGATCGCAAGCATGTAATCCACCAGCGCTTCATCCACGGTTACCTGGCTCACTTGGGTCTGAAGATGGATCAACTGCTCGGCGGAGAGCACCGCCTTGGGTTGGCTGTTGGGCGATTCGGTGTTGCGCAGAATCTGGCGCTCGGCTGTTCGCTCGGGATAACCGATCCGCATGCGCATCAGGAAGCGGTCAAGCTGGCTCTCGGGCAGCGGATAGGTGCCATGATGCTCCACCGGATTCTGCGTGGCCACCACCATGAAGGGCTGGGCCAGCGGATAGGACCGGCCTTCAATGGTCACCTGCATCTCATTCATGGCTTCGAGCAGGGCCGATTGCGT
>JAYTVY010000175.1:0-3299 GCA_043743755.1 Bryobacterales bacterium
GGTGGCCGCGGTGCAAGACGAACTGGCCGCCGAGCAGACCAAGGCGCGCGCCCTCTTGCAGGCGTATGAAGCCAAAGTGGCGGAACTGGAAGCCGACAACCAGGCCAAGACGCAATGGGCCATGGAAACCGAAGCCCACCTCACTGCCGAGCTGGAACGAACTCTGGAATCCCTGAACTCTAAATGTCACGAACTGGCGCAGTGTGTCGAGCTATTGGACCGCGCGGAAGCCACTGTTACGGAGCGAACTTTGTGGGCCCAGCGCGCCGAGACCCAGCGGGCACAACTTCAGCAGCAGTTGAACGCGGTACAGGCGTCGCGATGGGTGCGCATGGGGCGAAAGATGGGACTGGGACCGGCGATCCCACTGCCTTGAGAAGAAGCCGCCGATCGTGAGAAAGCTGGTTGCCATTCTCTGGCGGCTCTTGCAGGCGCTGCCGCTGGCCCTGGTGTCGCCGCTGTTGGTACTCATTCCCTTTGTAGCGCTGGCTCTCGCGGACGGATTCTTCTGGTTATTTAGAAAACGCGGGTCTCTTCCCGAGGAGACGGCGACGGACAATTCCTCCGCATCCGTCGTCATTCCCAATTGGAACGGACGCGATCTGCTGGCTCAATACTTGCCGTCGGTACTGGAGGCGCTACGGGACAGCCCTGGGAGCGAGATCGTTGTGGTGGACAACGGATCCACCGACGATAGCCTGGCATTGCTGCGTGAGCGGTTTCCGCACGTACGGGCGATAGCGCTCAAGACCAATCTCGGATTCGGTGGCGGATCGAATGCTGGCTTCCGCGAGGCACGTAATGACGTTGTGGTGCTGCTCAACTCGGATATGCGGGTGGCGCCGGATTTTCTCGCGCCGCTGCTGGCTCCGTTCGAGGACTCGAAAGTGTTCTCCGTGTCCTGCCAGATCCTGTTCAGCGATCCGGCCCGGTTGCGCGAGGAGACGGGACTAACTCAAGGCTGGTGGGAGAACGGCGGTCTGCGCGTTCGCCATCGCATCGATGCTGGCGTGCGGGAGCCCTTTCCGTGTTTCTATGGAGGCGGCGGATCCTGCGCGTTTGACCGCCGCAAGTTTCTGGAGCTGGGCGGCTTCGATGAATTGCTGTCGCCATTCTATCTGGAGGATACCGACCTCGGATTCCTGGCGTGGAAGCGCGGCTGGAAGGTGCTGTATCAGCCGGCCAGCCTGGTATGGCACGAACATCGAGGCACCATCGGAAAACATTTCACGCCGGCGTTCATCGAAGGCGTGCTGAAGAAAAACTTCTTGCTGTTCTGCTGGAAGAATGTGCATGAATGGCAGCGGTTGTTCTCGCACTTCTTCTTCGCGTTCGCGGGAGCGCTCTTGAGTCTGCTGTTTGGCGATTCCCCCGAACGGCCGAATGTTGCCGCGCTGTGGCGAGCTTTCCGGCAGCTTCCTGGCGCCGTGCGGTCGCGTTGGCGAGCGCGGCGGGTAGCGGCGGTGAGTGATACGGAGGCTTTTCTACGGCCGCTGGGTGGTTACTTCCGGGATCGATTCGGAACTCTGCCGGTAGCGCCCAATCGGCTAAACGTGTTGTTTGTATCGCCGTATCCGATTTCCCCTCCGATTCATGGCGGCGCGGTGTTCATGTATCAGACGGCGCGGGAACTTTCGAGGCTCTGCTCTCTGCACCTGTTGATCCTCCTCGATTACGAAGCGGAGCGGGCGCCGCACCAGGATCTTGAAAAGATCGCCGCCACCGCTGAATACGTGGTCCGCAGGAATGGACACAAGAAGGAGGTCGGCTCCATTCTTCCTTTCGCGGTGCGTGAGTTCGCGAATGCGGAAGTGGAGTGGCTGATTCACCGCCAGATTTATACACAGCGGATCGACGTGGTTCAGTTGGAGTATACGGCGCTGGCGCAATACGCCGGACGCTTCCGGCGCATCGCTTGCATCTTGTTTGAGCATGACGTATATTTCCAGTCGATAGGCAGTGGACTGGGACGCACGCGGGGAGCGCTGGCCCGCGGGAAGGCGACGTTCGAGTACCTGCGCGCGATCCGTTACGAGCTGGAGGCTATCCGGCGCTTCGACCGTATTCAAGTCTGCACGCGGGAGAACAAAGAGTACCTGCTGTCGTTCGAGCCGGACCTGGCTGGCCGCATCGACGACGATCTGCGCGCTGGGATCGATGTCAGCCGCTACGAATTTCGAGTGGAGCGGCGCGAGCCTTACACGATGCTGTTTCTAGGCAGTTTTCGGCATCCGCCCAATGTGTTGGCACTGGACTGGTTCGCACGGCTGGTGCTTCCCCGTGTGATTGAAAAATGTCCGCAGGCTCGATTAGTGGTGGCGGGGTCCGATCCACCGCCGCGGCATGCCCTGCCGGACATTCCGGGCGCCATCGAGATCCTGGGCTTCGTGGAAGATGTGCGCGAACCACTCGGACGCTATGCGTTGTTTGTGTGCCCGATACTGAGCGGGTCGGGAATGCGAGTTAAGTTGTTGGAGGCGTTCGCCGCGGGGATCACGGTGGTGTCGACGCGCCTGGGAGCGGAGGGGTTGGCTGCCAATGACGGCGAGATCTGCGCGCTGGCCGACGATCCCGAGGGCTTCGCGGAAAGGATAGTCGAGTTATTCGCGGATCCCGAGCGTTCCGCGAAAATGGCCGGGCGGGCCAGGGCGGAAGTTGCGTCGCGGCTCGATATGCGCGTGATCACCGAGCGGCTGGTCTTGGGATATGGCGAGGTAGTGTCGGCGAAACGCTCTAACCGCCTGACTTAACCAGGCTGCTGGTTATCTTCGAAAATACAGTGGTAACGCTGGGCCCTACAGAGGGGGTGACGGCGGCATAGGCGGCCGCGATGAAGGCAGCGATCAGAGCATATTCCAGAAAGTCCTGCCCGCGGGTGTCTTTCAAGATTCGCAGTTTCCAGATTGCGTTGACGATGGTAGTAATGGCAGATGCCTCCACTTCATTTGAGCCGGGCAAGCTGTTGAGCGCCATCCATCCGGAGTACTGATTTTGAGGCTAAATGATGTACCCCAGGGTGGTAACCCGGCGCGGGGAAAAGGGGCAGTCCTACTTGGGCTGCAGTTGCTTCAAATCGTGTTGGAGGTGGTTTGCGATCTTTCCCGCTACGTGGTGCAGTTCATCGGAGGACATATTTTTTGGACGCTCGTAAATGGACCAGATCACGCCGCGGGATTTGCGATCCACCAGGAACACGGTCCCTTTGCCGCGCCCGAACGCACCGGTCACGGGAGTGGAGGAATTCTTGGAGTCCGCTTTCTGGTCTTCTTCTTCGGGATCGGGGGCGGGGGGGGGGTATA
>JAYTVY010000176.1:0-3726 GCA_043743755.1 Bryobacterales bacterium
CTTTTCCTATGCTCATGAGTACGCGCATGCTCTGATGGACCGAGAGCGTGATGCTACCGCCATGGTGAGCACTGAAGCAAATTCCAAAGAGCGTACGGAGAAACGCGCAAATGCCTTCGCGGCAGCGTTTCTGATGCCGGAGAACGGTGTTCGCGCTTTTCTTGCGTCGATCCACAAAGGCGGCCTGACGAGGCACGTGCATGCCGTGTATGGCATCCATGGAAGCGAACAGTCAGAGGAGCGGAGCGCGCCGGGTTCGCAAAAGATCGTGTATCAGGACGTGGCGCACCTCGCTCGTTATTTCGGTGTAAGTTATCAGGCGGCGGTCTACCGTCTGCGGGACCTGAACCTGATCGGAGCTTCAGAGCTTAAGCCTCTGATCGGCCAGAATGAGCAAGCGAACCACTACCTGAAGGTGCTTCGTTTTACGAAGGCCATTGACACTGAAGAGTCGGCTGGCGATGTGACGGAGGAAACCGGCGAGCTGGTCAGCCAAGTGGTCTACCGGGCAATCGAGGCGTATCGCCGTGAGGAAATCTCCCGTGGCCGGCTCCTTGAACTCGGCGCCAAGATCGGCATACCTGGCAAGAAACTCGTCGAACTCGCCGTTCTAGCCACATAGAATGTACCCTCGATAGAGGGACTCTCCCAGAGAAAGCCATGGCCATGAAGGATCGCGAGGATGCGATCAGCGATACCTCCGTCCTCATTAACTTCCTCGCTGTGGGACGCCTGGACCTCTTTGTTAAGCACCCGAAGTACCGCTTCGTCATAACCGGCCATGTTCGCCGGGAAGTCACGACGCACTATCCGGAAGAGTTTGATCTTCTATAGGCGGCGCTCCGCGACGGCGGACTCGAACAGATAACCGTCGCGTCAGAGCCGGAGCTGGAAATCTTCGGTGAGCTGGCCGCATCCCCGAAACGCCTGGGCAATGGAGAGTGCGCCGCCATGGCAGCCGCAATTCACCGAGGTTGGGCGATCGCCATCGACGATCGCGTGGCGATAAAGCACCTCGCCGCGGCTTATCCGCAAACCAGAGTGGCGACTACCGAAAGTCTTATCGTCTCGCTCATCAAAACGCATGCGATCAGCATCGCAGACGCGGACCGAATGAAAGCAGAGTGGGAGACCAGGTATCGCTTCCGGCTGAAGATCCGGTCCTTCAGAGAGCTGGTGCAGATGTAGAAGCGGCCTTGCAGGCGATGACCTGCCCCACACGCATCCTCAATACAGGGATGGCCGGGTGGATCCGCCTAGCAGCGATGTGTCCACGCGCGCGGCGGTCCGCATGCCTTCGTGGCCGCCTATCGAGAACAGCAGGTACACCATGGGGAATCCGCCCGCGCGCAGGGTCATGCCCGCCGAATAAGTATGCCGGAGATGCGTGAAATCGATATCTCCGCGGCTATTGGCCACTTTTCCTTCATCGATCATCGCGGTGATTCGCGCCGAGCATGTGGTCAAAGGACCGGTTCTCCATCATCACCACGACACTATGCTTCAGGTTATCCGTATTGGCGGGCCGGCTAGAGGGAGCGCTTGCGCAGACGGTAGTCCTCGACGGCGGGCATCTTGATCAAGGTGCACATCTCAAAGAGCCGCGACCGGGCCCGCATGCCGATCCGCTCCTCCAGGAAGTATTTTGCCCCCAGATCCGACCGGATGCCCGAGCCACGCTCGTCCCCAGCCTGCTCATCGCGCAGGTTAGTGGTGACGATAGTCGACTTGCGGTGATTGCAGCGGTACGTGATGATTGACGTCACGGTGTCCTCCACCCAATCGGTGACGCGGTGGGCGCCCAGATCGTCCAACACCAGCACATCGGTTTCGAGGGCCGTACGGTAGGCTTCCTTGTCCATGGTGCCCGAAGCGGTATCGTATCCGCTGCGGATCCGGTCCAGCAGATTCTGGAAGTCGAAGAACACGCCTTCAAAGCCCTTGACGATCAGACCGCGCAGCACGGCGACGGCGAGGTGCGTCTTGCCGGTGCCCGGAGCGCCGATGAACAGGAGTCCCGGCTTGGGCAAGACCGGATATTTTCGAATGAAGGTGCGCACATCGTTCAGCGGCGCGGTGAGGGCGCTCATCCCCACGGGATTGTCGGCGGGCAGCACGAAGTTGTGAATCGACTTGTCGGCGTACAAAGGAGGGATGCCCGCGCGCTCCTCTATCCGCACCGTTCCCGCCTTGAGCGCGCAATCACAGCGCTCGGCGCCCGACATTCCGTCGCGCTCGACGATCTTCCATCCGGAACCCGCGCAGAGGGAACAGACGGCTTCGGAAACAGAATCGGCCGGCATGAGCTTATTCTATTCGATCACCACCAGCACTTGCCCCGCCGTTACCGTATCGCCCGCGGCCGCCCGCACCTCGCGCACCGTGCCCGCATGCGCGCATTTCATCTCGTTCTGCATCTTCATCGCTTCCACCACTACCAGACCCTGGCCGGCTTCCACCGCGTCGCCGGGTTGCACCAGCAGGCGCACCACCTTGCCGGGCATCGGCGCCAGGATATTCTGGCGGCCTCCGGTAAGGCCTGCGTCCGTTCGACGGCGCGCGTTGCGCGGATCGCGAACCTCCACGTGGAAACGGCGGCCGCTCACTTCCACCGTAAAGCCTTCCGCGCCCGCGGTGACGCGCGCTTCAAAGCCGCGGCCACCCAGGACCACCGAATAGACGCCGGGCTCCACTCTCATAACCACCGGTGCTTCCTGGGAGGGAATCTCCACCGGCTTGCCGTCGACGGCGATCTCGTATTTCATCGGCGCAGACGGCTCCTTCCCTCGCTCGACCATCGGCTCACGCGGGCGGCGGCGGGCGGGCCCGCGGCGGCCAGAGTCCGCGAATGCTCTAGAGCGGCCGCCGCTGCGGCTAACTCCAACTCGGCGCCCGCCGGCTGCTCCTGGGGACGCCGCGGGAAATAGTCGTCCAGAAATGTCGTATACAAGCGGGCGGCGACGAACTCCGGATCGTCCAGCAGCTCGCGGAAGAATTTCAGGTTGGTGCGAATTCCGGTGACAGCGTATTCGCTGAGCGCCCGCTGCATGCGCGCGATGGCGGCCGGACGGTCGGCGGCCCACACGGCGAGCTTGGCCAGCAGCGGGTCATAATCGATGGGCACAATCCAGCCCGGATACACGCCCGAATCCAGACGCACACCGGGCCCTCGCGGCTCCGCGAGATGCACGATTTCACCCGGCGACGGCATGAACCCATGATCGGGGTCCTCCGCATACACGCGGCACTCCATGGCCCAGCCGCGCCATTGAATATCGTCCTGCGCGATCGACAGCCGCTCGCCGGCGGCGATACGAAGCTGCCAGTGGACCAGATCGAGACCGGTGACCAGTTCGGTCACGGGATGCTCCACTTGCAGGCGCGTGTTCATCTCGAGAAAGTAGAAATTGCGTTCGGCGTCCACTAGAAATTCGGCTGTACCCGCATTGAAATATCCCGCCGAGCGCGCCACTCGAAGGGCCGCCTCGCCCATGGCCGCGCGCATCTCGGGATGCAAGGCCACCAGCGGCGACGGGCACTCTTCAATCACCTTCTGATGCCGGCGCTGGATGGAGCACTCGCGCTCGCCCAGGTGAATCAGATTGCCGTGCTGGTCTCCCAGCACCTGGATCTCGATATGGCGGGGGCGGTCCAGCGCCTTCTCGATGTATACTTCGCGGCTGCTAAAGGATCGTTCCGCTTCGCTCGAAGCATCGCGGATGGCGG
>JAYTVY010000177.1:0-1983 GCA_043743755.1 Bryobacterales bacterium
GCCCATGCCGATGCGGCCCTTGCCTCCGCGGGTTTGGCGGCGATAGGTATCGACGGCGGTCCGCTTGAGGTAGCCGCCGTGGGTCACGGTGACCGCGACGTCTTCCACCTGGATCAGGTCTTCAAGCAGGATCTCGCCCGTATCCTCGATCAGCTGCGTGCGGCGCTCATCGCCGAAGTCCTTCTTCACTTCGCGCAGTTCCTTGACGATTACGTTGCGCACCACCTGCTCCGATCCCAGGATTTCCAGATACTCGGCGATCATGCGCTGGATGTCGGCCAGCTCGTCGATGATCTTCTGCTGCTCCATGCCGGTGAGCCGCTGCAACTGCAGCTCAATGATGGACTGAGCTTGCTTTTCGCTGAAGCGGGGACCGCGCGGGTCGGCGTCCACCAGCTTCGCGTATTCCCTGGCTTCGGCGGGCGTGATGAACTCCATCAACTGCTCGCGGGCTTCCCTGGGATTCTTGGCCGCGCGGATTAAGGCAATTACCGCATCCAGATTAGTCAGGGCGCGCTGGAAGCCGAGCAGGATATGCTCGCGGTCGCGAGCCTTGCGCAGCAGGAAGTCCGTGCGGCGGCGCACTACGTCGATGCGATGGTCGATAAACCGCCGGATCACGTCCAGCAGTCCCAGCTCGCGCGGCTGCCCGTTCACGATCGACAGCATGATGACGCCGAAATTCACCTGAAGCTGCGTATGCTTATACAGGTTGTTCAGGATCACTTCGGCTTGCTCGCCGCGCTTCAGCTCGAATACGATGCGCATCCCGTCGCGGTCGCTTTCATCGCGAATCTCCGAGATGCCCTCGATTTTCTTGTCGTTCACCAGGCTCGCCGCATGTTCGATCAGGCGCGCTTTGTTCACCTGATACGGAATTTCGGTGACGATGATGGCTTCGCGATCCTTGCCCACTTTCTCGGTGGCCGCTTTCGCGCGCATCTTGAGCGATCCGCGCCCGCGCGTAAAATACTCCAGAATCCCGGTCTTCCCGAGGATGTATCCGCCGGTGGGAAAATCCGGACCTTTCACGATCTCCATGATCTTGACCAGCGGCGTGCTGGGGTGCTGCACCAGTTGAATGGTGGCGTCGACGATCTCGGTGAGATTGTGCGGCGGAATGTTGGTGGCCATGCCCACCGCGATGCCCGACGATCCGTTAATCAGAAGATTCGGCACCCGCGTGGGCAGCACTTCCGGTTCATGCTCGCTATCGTCGTAGTTGGGCCGGAAATCGACGGTCTCCTTGTCGATATCCTCCAGCAGCGTGGCCGCGATGCGCGAGAGCCGCGCTTCGGTGTACCGCATCGCCGCCGGCGGATCGCCGTCCACCGACCCGAAATTGCCTTGCCCGTCCACCAGCGGATAGCGCATCGAGAACGTCTGCGCCATTCGAACCAATGCGTCGTATACAGGCGTGTCCCCGTGCGGGTGAAACTTGCCCAGCACTTCGCCCACGATCTTGGCGCACTTGCGCGTAGGCCGGTTGAAGGTCAGCCCCATCTCTGACATGCCGTACAGAATACGCCGGTGCACGGGCTTCAGGCCGTCGCGGATATCAGGTAGAGCCCGCCCAATGATCACGCTCATCGAGTAGTCGAGATACGACTTGCGCATCTCGTCTTCGATGTTGATGGAGATCACATTTTTGTTCCCACCGTCGCCCGCGCCGCCCAGCGGAAGCTGCGGGCCACCGCCGGCGGGCGGAACGGGAGGGTTCTTCGGATCGTCGGCCATGGGTTGAATCTAACTCCTTGAAAACAGGTCGGGGGAAGTGGTGCTTGTAAACCCTATTTTAGCATGTGGGCAGGAGAAATCGGCCTTTGCTAAGCGAAAATCTCGGCCAGCGGCAGCGCGACCTCGCCCGCCCGCAGCACGCCGTCAGCCGGCTGGCGCATTCCTTCGGGACTGTAGACGAAGCCTCTCTGCGTCCTTGGGTTTACCACCCAGATGAAGGGGATGCCAAAGGAAAGATAGTCGTCG
>JAYTVY010000178.1:0-5526 GCA_043743755.1 Bryobacterales bacterium
GCTGTTTGCGATGTGAGCTTCATCTCCATCACAATGATCTTACCCGCATTGACGGCCTTGCTTTCCCGTGACGCCGAGATGGTAATTCTGGTAAAGCCGCAGTTTGAGGTGGAGCGGGGTCAAGTTGGGAAAGGGGGGATTATCAAGGATCCGGAATTGCACGCGGCCGCCTCGCAGCGCGTGGCCGCGGCGGTCGAGAGTTTAGGCTTCGGAACTGAGATCATTCCCAGTCCCATTCTTGGAGCAGAGGGCAACCGGGAGTTTCTCTTGTATGCCAGACATTAAGCTGGTGGGCATCATGGCCAAGCCGGCCATTCCGCACGCTTCGGTGATTGTGCCGGAGCTGTTGAGATGGCTGCATGAGCACGGCATCGAAGCGCGGTATGACCAGGAAACCGCGGTGTATCTGGGCCGCTCCGACGGCCTCGCGCGCGAGGATGTGCCGGAGGGCACCCAACTGGTGATCGTGCTGGGCGGCGACGGCACGCTGCTTTCGGCGGCGCGCGCCGTGGGACGCCGCGATATCCCGCTGTTCCCCGTGAACCTGGGGGGCCTCGGTTTCCTGACGGCAATCACGCTGGAGCAGATCTATCCCGAGCTGGAACGCGCGCTGCGCGGCGAGCAGCGCATCGGAACGCGCCGGCTGCTGCATTGCGAGCTGACACGCGGCGGCGAATCCATCGGGTCGTGGGAATCGTTGAATGACGCCGTGATCGCGAAGTCGCAACTGGCGCGTATGATCGATCTCGAGACCCATGTCGATTCGCATTACGTCTGCACTTACAAAGCCGACGGGCTGATCGTGTGCACGCCCACCGGATCCACGGCCTATTCGCTCTCCGCCGGCGGACCCATCATGTTTCCAGCGGTAACGGCGCTATGCCTCACGCCCATCTGCCCGCATACGCTGACCAACCGCCCCGTAGTGGTGCCGGATACCAGCCTGATTCAGATCGTCAACCGCGCCAATGACGGCGAAGCTTATTTGACCATCGATGGCCAGATAGGATTGCCGCTGCGTCATGGCGACCGAATCGCCTGCAAGCGTTCCGACAATGCGGTGAGCCTGGTGCGGCCGCCCAAGATGTTGTTCTTCGACGTGCTGCGCGAAAAGTTGAAATGGGGTGAGCGATGAAGCGGCTTTCTCTGACGGTATGGATCTTCATTGGAATGGCCCTGGGAGTGGCCGTGGGAGTGGAGTGGCCGTGGATCGCCAGCGCGCCGGAAATGCAAGCGGTTGCGAACGTCTTCCTGCGTCTGATCAAATCCATCATCGCGCCGCTGATCTTCGGCACGCTGGTGTACGGCATCGCCGGCACGGGCAGCGTGAAGACCATGGGCCGCATCGGACTGAAGGCCATCATTTACTTTGAAGTGCTGACCACCATCGCGTTGTTCCTGGGACTGGGCGCCGTGAATCTGACGCGGCCGGGCGAAGGCATGGTTATCGAGCAGACGAAAACCGAGAAGAATCTGGCGGAAAACAAACCGACGCTGGCCTCCACGCTGGAGCACACGTTTCCGGCCAGCGTAATAGACGCCATGGCTAAGGGCGACGTGCTCCAGATCGTCGTATTCGCGTTCTTATTCGGGACGGCTTGCGCCGCCATTGGACCGAAGGCGCGCGCCGTGGTCGAGTTCTGTCAGTCGTTGTCGGAAGTGATGTTCCGGTACACCAAATATGTGATGTTCCTGGCCCCGCTGGGCGTCGGCGCCGCGATGGCCTATACCATCGGCAAGAACGGACCCAAGGCTCTCATCGGCTTGGCCCAGTTAGTCGCGACGCTTTACGGCTCACTGATCATATTTGTCGTCGTGGTCCTGGGATTGGTTGCGCTCATCGCGCGGGTGCCCCTGGTGGCCTTTATAAAAGCGGTTCGGCAACCATGGGTGATCGCATTCTCCACGGCGTCCAGCGAGGCCGCACTCCCGTTGGCTTTGGAGAACATGGAAAAGTTCGGCGTACCCAAGCACATCGTCGCGTTCGTGCTGCCTACCGGCTACAGCTTCAACCTCGATGGCAGTACCATGTATCTCTCGCTGGCGTCGGTCTTCGTCGCGCAGGCCGCGGGCGTGCACATGTCGCTGGGACAGCAGCTGCTGATGATGCTGACCTTGATGCTCACCAGCAAAGGCGTGGCGGCGGTGCCGCGCGCGTCATTGGTGATCCTGGCCGGAACGCTGGTGACATTCGGGCTTCCGGTGGCGGGAATTTCCCTGCTGCTGGGCGCCGACGCGTTGATGGATATGGCCCGCACGTCCGTCAATCTGCTGGGCAACTGCATGGCCACCGCCGTAGTCGCCCGCTGGGAAGGTGTGGATTTAAGGGCGCGGCACGACGAGGCAATCTCCGCGGAAGCCGCCTGACTACTTCAAATACTTCGTCACATTCGGCTTCAGCAGTTCCCGCACTTCCGGCTTATCCAGATCCTCGCGGCGGATCACATGCGCGGGCAAGTCGACGCGCTTGGGCTGGGTGGCGCCGTTTAGTTTGTCCACCAGCGACTTCACTGCCTGGTAGCCCATTTGGAACGGATCTTGTACTACCATGGCGTCGATGGTTCCGCCTTTCAGGTCCTCGATCATGCTGTCAGTGGAATCGAAGGCCACGAACTTCACCTTACCGCTCAAGCCGCGGGATTTCAGGGCCAGCGCGGTACCCACGCTGCTGGGCTCGGACGATGCGAAGATTCCATTCAGATCGGGATGCGCGGTAAGGATATTTTCGGCCGCCCCCATGGCCTTCGAGCGGTCCGACATCCCGTACTGGCGCGCGACAATCGCCAGTTTCGGAAATTCGGACTTCACGGCGTCTTCGAAACCGCGCTCGCGGTCCATGGTGGACGCGCTGCCCGGAGCATGCATCAGCAATGCCACTTGTCCCTGGCCGCCCAGCAAGCGAGCCAGTTCGCGCGCACCCAGCTTGCCGGCTTCGTAATTGTCGGTGGCGAGAAAGCACATGTAATTCGTGGTCTCAATCCCCGAGTCGAACACGGTGACCGGAATGCCGGCCTGCGCCGCGCGCTCGATGGGTCCAACCAGCGCCTTGCGCTCCGCCGGAGCCACGGCCAGGCCGTCCACGTGACGTGCCACCATCGAATCCACGATTTGGATTTGCCGGTCGTATTCAGTCTCCTGCGCCGGGCCGTTCCAGAGCACTTGGACGCCTAGTTTCTGTCCCGCGGCCATCGCGCCGGCCTGCACGGAGACCCAGAACATGTGCGAGGTTCCCTTGGGCACCACCGCGATCGTCATCGTTTTGCGCGGCCGGCAGGATGTGAATAGCAGCAGCAAAAATAACGCCGCCAGAAGACCTGATCTATTGCGCACACCAGCCTCCGTCAATGAGAATATCGGTTCCGGTGATGTAGCCGGCGCCTTCAGAACACAGGAATCGCGCCAGCGCGCCCACCTCTTCCGGCTGGCCCCAGCGCGCCATCGGCGTCTGGGACATGAATTCGGCATTGCGCTGGGCGTCGTTAATAATAGGCAGGGTCATTTCGGTGGCGAACGGGCCAGGGCTGATTCCCACCACGCAGACTCCATCGCCGGCCAGCTCCAGCGCCAGCGCGCGCGTGAATCCCAGCAGACCGGCTTTGCTGGCAGAGTAAGCGGTGCGATCGGGAAACGATACGTGACTCATTACCGACGTCAGGTTGATGACCCGGCCATAGCCGCGCCCGCGCATGTGCGGCACAAAGGCGCGGCACATCAGGAAAACGCCTGTGAGATTGGTTCCCAGAATGCTGTTCCACTCGTCGAGGGTGAAGTCGACCATGCGCTTGCGAATGTTGATGCCCGCATTGTTGATCAGAATGTCGGCGCGTCCCAGCTTCGCCAGTACGTCCTGCTCCAGGGTTCGAACTTGCGATTCATCCGCAACGTCCGCCCGAAACACTTCAGCTTCCGCGCCAAGTTTGCGCACTTCAGCCGCGGTGGCCGCTAACTGGGCTTCATCCCGGCCCACCAGCGCGAGTCTCACTCCGTCCTCGGCCAGCGCGAGCGCCATGGCCTTGCCCAGCCCGCGGCTGGCGCCCGTGATCACCGCGATTCGACCCTTGAGACTCATGTCATTCCGCTCCCAGCCGCCATCCCAGCGCCTCTGTGTCATACCACGCGACACGCTTGGCGGCACCCGATTTTCTCCGCAGCACGAACGCGCACGGCGCATCGCCCAGCCGCGCGATTCGCTCCGCAAGCCAGCCCTTGCCGTCCAACGGCGCCGCCAGCGCTACCGGACTTCCGTCAAAGTACGCCAGCGTGGCTCCGAACGCGGAGTCAGCCTCTATCCGCGGCGCGGCGAGGCCGTATGTTTTTCTATAACTGCTCACAGCCGCGTTCAAATCACGCACGCCGACGATCACCTTTGACACGCCTGCGAAATCCATCGCGTTGGGCTTCCCGCTGGGAAACGCGCGCAGCTCACGTTGGGTCTCATCGTGAATCAGAAACGGGAAGAACGCCCCGTGCCCTTCGCCAACCTGGGCGGTTTGCCACTCCAGCATCTGCCCGTCGGGACGTCGCCGCGCGCCGGGTGTGGGATCTTCCGCCTTTACGCCCGCCGCTCGCAGCCTGTTCACCTCGGCCGTGAGATCGTCCGCGCGCACTGCCCATCCGCACGGCTCGGGAGTGCCGGCTAGAAATTTCGCCCAAGGATGGAGGGCCACCATCTTCGGGTCGGCGTCGGGCTGCACCCCGATCAGTTCCAAGTAGGATCCATCTTGAAAGCTCACAATGGCCATTTCCGTGGCGTGATTCGTGTGCTTCCCGCCATATTCGCTTGGCAAGCCGATGGCCATCAGGCGCTTCCGCATGGCGCCGAGATCTTTACCGGCGACGGTAATATGATCGACTCTCAATTCCACCGCGAATCCATAGGACATGATCAACCACAGTACTAAGGCGATTCTGAGGATCATCCGAACGATCTTCGCACACCAGTCAAACTTCCCGCCGCGAAGTTTCATTTCACCTTAGCCATATACACCTGCATCCCCACAATGCCGATGAATCTGGCGATACATTGTGGAGGCTCCCATTCGTACCGCCATTGTAATCTCAACCTTGCTGTGGACCGCGCCTGTATTTGCCGCCGAGGCCAAGCCGGCGCCCAGTTCCGCGGAGCAGGCCCTGGCGGCGGCCGTCGCCGACGCCGAGCGCACCAAAGCCACGGACGCCCGCGCGGCGAAAGCATTCGAGGATCTGGCGTCGCTGTACGCCACGCACAGCCGCTATCCGGAGGCCGAGAAGCTCTACGAGAAGCTGCTGGTGATCCGCGAGGACACGCTGGGGCGGGCCAACCCCGCCATTATTCCCACAATTCACGACCTTGCGCGGGTGAACTTCGCGCAGATGAAGTACAGTCTGGCCGCGGAGTTGTTTGAGCGCTCGCTGCGAATCTTGGAGCGCGAAAATGGGGAAGAGAACCCGGTGCTGGTGCCAGAACTAGAGGAGCTGTCCCTGGTGCTGCAATCCGGCGCGCAGTATCCGCAGGCGGAAAAATATCTCCGGCGCGCTATGACCATC
>JAYTVY010000179.1:0-1543 GCA_043743755.1 Bryobacterales bacterium
CCCAGGAACTTGTTGTATGCGAAGAGCCGCTCCAAATCCTTCTTCGACACCTGCGAGCCGTCCTCGCTCGATCCGTTGGCCTTGTCCAGCCGCACTTCGAGCAGCCGGACCACGAATCGGATGTCCGATGGATTCTCCAGCCGGTAATCGAGCACGGCAACGCTGTGCTGATCGTCCAGCGCGCCGGTGCGTACCTTGAGGACTTTGCCGGTCAGCTCCAGGTGCGCGCCCTTGGTGGACGACATCACGAAAAAGACCGCCAACGCCACCGCCGCAATTCCAATCGCGACGAAGATGAGCAAACGCGCGGACATCAGTCCCCCAGCAGCTTTCCGTATGCCTGTAAGCTGCTCACATTATCACAAACGGCCTTGATGCCGGCGGTAATGGGGATGGCAAGCAGCAGTCCCGTGGCGCCCCACAGCGTGCCCCAGAACATCAATGCGATGGTCACCACCAGCGGATTCAAGTGGACGCGCGCGCCCACCATCTTCGGATATAGCAGGTTCATCGCCACCAGATGCAGCACCGCCACCACCACCGCGATCATCACGTAAACGGCCGGCTGCGTGTACACCGCGAGACCCGCCAGCAGCGGCGGAATTACGGCCAGCGGCAGTCCCACGTACGGCACCAGGCTCAGGAATCCGCTCAAGGGACCCATCAGCAGCCAGTACGGCATGTGGATGCTGAAGAAGAATAGCGATGAGATCACGCTGAGCAGCAACCCCAGGATGAAATTTCCGATCACGAAAGCCCGCGCGATATTGGCGACGCCTTCCCAGCTTTTGCCCGCGACGTAGCGATCCGAAGCGCTGAACAGGTACAAGAAACTGCGCCGCAAGTGGTCCCGCCAGCTCAACATAAAGTACACCAGGAAGGGCACAAAGCTGGCCATCAGCAGCACGTCGTAGAACGATCGCAAATAGCTGTAGACGTACGTGAACAGCGGCGTCGGTTCGTTATGAATGCGCACTTCGGGTATCGGGGCGGGCTGGATCGTGGTTACCGCTGGCGCCGCCGTATCGGCTGGAGTCTTCTTCCGGCGCGGATTGCGAGGAACCCCGGCGGGAGTGGCCTGGGGGGAAGGCTGATCCTGAAAGCGTTTGGGAACCACCACTTCATAGGTCCGCTTCTCGGCTTGATCCACCTGCGTCGCCACATTATCCACCAGATCGTTGATACGCTGGCTGTACGCGGGCAGCTCATCGGCAAGGGTTACGAACTCGGTATACAGAGCGAGCCCCATCAGATACAGCATCAGCAGCGTAACGCTGCACACCACAAAGCTCGATACCGGCCGGGGCAGCCGCATTTTCACCAGCAGCGTGACCAGCGGATCCAGCAGGAACGCGATGATGATGGCGACGACAATGGTGATCAGGAAGACGCGCCCGAAATATAACAGTGCGATGACGGCCGCGAACGCCAGCACGGTGGTCGCCCGGTTCCCAGGCTTGCGCTGCACGGGCACGTCGGTTGTTAACGTCGCCATCCTCTCTATGATGATAATGAAATGAGTGGACGCGCACACAACACAACC